>ASHK01000825.1 GCA_000695745.1 Vibrio madracius
CCACGAAGGCACGCATCGATACCGGTGCAACCACATCGTCTCTGAGTGCCGTTGACATTGTTCCGTTTGAGCGTGACGGTAAAGACTGGGTGAAGTTTAAAATCAAGCATAAAGGTGTCGAGTCCAAAGAGATGAGTATGCCTGTGGAACGTTGGGTTAAAGTAAAACAGGCAAGTTCGGAAGAGAGTGAAAAACGTCCAGTGATTGTTTCCGTTATTAAAATTGGCGACATGACCAGTAAAACGGAGTTTACCCTTGCGGATCGCACCCATCTTAAATATCCAGTGCTATTAGGGCGTAGCTTCTTTAGAGACGTAGCGTTGGTGGACGTTGGTCGGAAATACGTTCAGCCAAAACCAAGCAGCAAATAATAAAAAAGGCTTTCCCCATGGAAAGCCTTTTTTAACTTCATTACCTTAATTAAAAGTTGAATGCCACTGACATCTCAACTTGGTTTCCATAGATGCCGTTATCAAATATAGCTGCACCTAAAGAAAGCGCTTCTGTTGAATGGAATCTAGCCCCAACTTTCCAGATAAATTTGGTATCATCACTGCCATTAAGCATACCGATTCGTGCATCACCCTCTACATTCTGAAGGAACCAAATTCGAGAGCCGATATTAAATTCAGAAGCAAAATCGCTATTCCACTTGTCATGGTCTTTGGTTTTTATGTTGTGGACTAATAACTGGCCGTAAACATCAGCGAATTGACCCACAGGGCCATTGAATCCGATACCACCAGCTAAATCCCAATCCCCTTCGAAACGGCTATCACCGCGAACAATAAAGTGTGTATTCTGTGTGAAGAAGGTCGTAAATTCAGCACCGACAGTACCTGGATCAGCACCTAAGCGTATTTGAAAGGCATTATAGTTAAAGTTGTTAGCGTGAACCAACGTAGGGGCGGCGACTGCCATCGTTAAAAGGGCAGTACGACTTGCTTTACCTAGCATGAGAACTCCGTGATGAATTGATTTCGACATAGTAGCTATAAACGAATCCGTATAGTATATAGAAAAATGGTCTGCAAGATACAGACCATTTTGTACTAAGTCGAACTTTTCTTTACATTATTTGAATATGGTCAACTTCAATTTCTGGCGTTTGACCACCTTCATATTCACCAAATATTCTCACTTTGGTTTTGTTATTAATCGGCGTGTTTAATCGTGCATCGTCCATGTCGACTTGAATTTCTGCTTTACCATCACTAAAGATAAATTTGTCATCGCGAACTTGGCGGATTAAATAACCATCAACGATAACGTTCTTCTCAGTAAACATACTGGTGTCAGCCAATAACTCATTCACAGAGGTGGTTTCAACAGGACCTGTATAGACAACGCCAGGCGCTTTTGACTCATGATGTCTGCCGTCTTTGGCTAACACGAGTGTAGGAGCAAGGATTAATGCAGCGGCTAGAGCTAATACAGTCTTTTTCATAATTTTGATTCCTTTTAAGGTGTCTGTTCAGTTGACGCGAGCTATTAAACTCCAAATAAACTTAACCGTTACTGAGCGCCATATTCATATTCCATTCACTCAAGGTTTTTCAGGGTGGAGGTTAGGAACAAAAGGCAAAAAAAGGTAAACTAACCAAAGACTTCATCATTATATGGGAACATATGCGTCGCACTTCACAAGCTTTAATGGTCCAAGGCACTACTTCTGATGCAGGTAAAAGTGTTTTGGTGGCAGGGTTATGCCGGGTATTAGCACGTAAGGGGATCAATGTTGCCCCCTTTAAACCACAAAATATGGCATTAAACAGTGCGGTCACCAAAGACGGCGGTGAAATAGGTAGAGCACAAGCCGTTCAGGCACAAGCGGCGAGAGTAGAGCCTACGGTCGATATGAATCCGGTACTGATTAAGCCTAACTCAGATACCGGAGCACAGATCATTATTCAAGGCAGAGCATTTGCAAACATGGACGCTGTCGGCTTTCATGACTATAAAAAATTAGCTATGCCGTATGTCTTAGACTCGTTCTCTAAACTGACGCAAAGTTATGACGCTGTGATGATAGAGGGAGCCGGCAGTCCAGCAGAAATCAATTTAAGAGCCAATGATATTGCCAATATGGGCTTTGCAGAGGAAGCCGACGTTCCTGTTATTATTGTTGCTGATATTGATCGTGGTGGAGTTTTTGCTCATTTGTATGGAACGTTAGCGCTATTGTCTCAAAGTGAGCAGAGCCGAGTGGTTGGCTTTGTTATCAATCGATTCCGCGGTGATATTTCTTTGCTTGAACCTGGACTTGACTGGTTAGAACAGAAAACCGGGAAACCAGTGATCGGAGTGATTCCTTTCATTCATGGTCTTAATATTGAAGCTGAAGACGCGATAACCGTTCAACACGTTACGTCTCAAACCACTAAGCTTAATGTTGTTGTCCCTGTATTACCGCGCATCAGTAATCACACAGATTTCGATGCCTTAAGATTGCACCCGGATGTTAATTTTAGGTATGTAGGTAAAGACGAGCGAATAGACAATGCCGATTTGATCATTCTACCAGGTACAAAATCGGTTAGAGATGATCTTAATTACCTACGACAGCAGGGCTGGGATAAAGACATTTATCGCCACTTAAGATTTGGTGGCAAGGTCATGGGGATCTGTGGAGGCTTTCAGATGCTAGGGCAGCATATTGCTGACCCGTTAGGTATCGAGGGAGAAGCAGGAACTAGTGAAGGGTTAGGTTTGCTTGATGTCAATACTGAGCTTCAGTCGGAAAAACAGCTCACTAATGTATCTGGCGTGCTTACACTTAATCACAAGCAGGCAAAGGTTACGGGTTATGAGATACATGCAGGGCAATCTCAAGTGTCTTGTCAACCTCTTATAGAACTTGAACAAGGAAGTAAAGATGGTGCTATTAGTGAGGATAATCAAGTAATTGGTACGTACCTTCATGGCATACTCGATACATCTGAATGTGTCTCTTTGTTGGTGCACTGGGTAAATGGCGAATCAATCGCGGATTATTCTATCAAAGATGAAAAAGAACGTGCGTTGGACACTATTGCCGATGCCATTGAACATCACCTTGATCTTCAACAATTATGGCCAGACTTAGGGTTTTCGAACAAATGAAAAAGTTATTAGCACTATTTCTTGTTACGCTGTCACCTGTTGTTTGGGCGGCGTCGCTTAATATTTACGCTGCCTCATCCATGACCAATGCTGTTGATGAGCTTGCCAATGAATTTACTAAAAAAACAGGTGTACAAGTCGTAAGGGTATATGGCGGTTCATCATCGATGGCACGGCAAATTTATCAAGGTGCGCCGCTGATGTGTTTATATCAGCCAATGTAAAATGGGTAGACTATTTGGTCGAGAACGGCGTTGTTGATAAGAACAATGTCTCTAATATTGCGAGGAATCAACTCGTGTTGATTAAGAACAACAAGGTAGAAGACAAACCATTTGAACTCAACGCAAAGGAAAGTTGGATACAGTGGCTTGATGATAACCGTTTAGCTATCGGTGCCGTCTCATCGGTTCCTGCGGGCATTTACGCTAAACAATCGCTTGAATCGCTCGGTGTCTGGTCTTCTGTGAAAACACATCTCGCACCGGTCAATAATGTTCGTCAAGTCTTAGCTTTGGTTGAGCGTAATGAAGCGCCGTTAGGAATTGTTTATCGAACCGATGCATTGGCAAGCCAAGATGTCGATATTATTGAGGCATTCCCTGAGTCAACGCATGATCCTATAATCTATCCATTGGTTAAGTTAACGCAGCGGGAAGAAGTCAACATGTTTGCTGAATTTGTACATTCACAATCAGGGCAAAGCGTGCTCGCTAAATTTGGTTTTTTACCTTCAAACGGCAGTTAACATGCTAACCGATTATGAAATACAAGCGGTACAGCTAAGTCTCAAAGTTGCTGGTGTGGCAATCGTCTGGTTAATTCCTATCGGAATCTTTTTTGCTTGGATCCTGAGTAAGAAAGAATTTCCAGGAAAAAGTGTTCTAGACAGTTTGATCCATCTTCCTTTAGTGCTTCCTCCGGTGGTAATTGGTTATCTGTTGCTTATTTCGA
>ASHK01000826.1 GCA_000695745.1 Vibrio madracius
ACACCGGGGTAGTAGACATAACCTTCTTCATTCGCCAACGGGTTGTTGGGCTCAAACCGCTGGTCGGCTTTAGCATCACTTTGCACCACATCGACAATGCGCACTTCCGCATTCGGATACACATTCTGTCCAGCCGCGAGCTGAGTTTGGTTATAGACAGTGGCAAATACCGGTTTTAACGCTTTGTAGGCATCTTCTGGGTTAGCAGAAACGGCGTCTGCGTTTGCCAAGTTACTCGCCACCGTGTTGAGGCGAACGGTTTGTGCGGTCATCGCAGAGCCTGCAATGGAATAAATATCCGTGAATGACATAATTAGCGTCCTTCTATCGCTTTAGCCAAACCACTGAATTTCATATTCATAAACGTCAAGCTGGTTTGGAAATCCATATTGTTTTGAGTGAACTTGGCTTGCTCTACACCGAGCTCAACGGTATTGCCGTTCTTACTGTTTTGGTAAGGCACTGAGTATTGCGCCGCGATGTCCAATTTTGGCGTTGGCGTATGGACGCCATTTGGATTGGCTTGCTTCATCACGGTGGTAAAACTCAAGTCTTTGGCTAGGTATCCAGGGGTATCGACATTTGCTAAGTTACTAGCAAGCACCTTGGTACGCTGAACCCGAAAGTTGAGTGCTTGTGGGTGAACTCCCAATGCACTATCAAAACTGATTGCCATGTCTCTTGTCCTTAAATAGGCGAAGTACCAAGGGAAATAACAAGATGTGTGCCAATTTTTTTTATAAAACAAAAACAATGACTTACATATTTATCAGGAAAGGGAACTTCCGTTTCACGGAAGCAATGTGTGGGGTGAGGAAGTGGCTAGGAAGCGCCTTTTTGCTGCTCATTACGTTACCAATACACGCCGAAATTCAGCCCAAAATGACGCCGCAAGATGTAGAAGTTGCGGTTCAACAATCCGTCTTAGCGGAAATTAAACGCACCGCACAGAGACAGAATTGGCAGCATTATCAGGCCAATCTAGTGATATTCGTTCCAGAGTCTGCAAAACATTTAGCACAGTGCCAAGCGCCACTGATCATTGCCAGCCGAGACAATCAAGCCTTACCAATGGGTAACTTAAAACGCAGTGTTCAATGTCAAGATGGCGACAACGACTGGCGCATCAATACCAGCGTAAAAGTGGCGTTATCTCTGCCTGTCGCCGTTGCCAGCCAAACCTTAAACCGCGATGCACAAATCACGGCAACTTCCGTACGGCTAGAAACTCGTACTCTTAATCGTGCGGTCCACTTCGTTGCTGACCTCTCACAAATTATTGGTCAACAAGTCTCTCGTCGGATGCGAACAGGACAGGTTGTCGATGCCAGTTTCATCACCTTACCTCCTCTTGTTGAGAAAGGTAATGAAGTCGTTATCATCGCGGCAAAAGGGACGTTTCAAGCCAGTACGAAAGGCATTGCGCTTGAAACTGGTGGTGCGGGTGAGCAAATCAAGGTACAAAACAGCCGCTCCAAAAAAGTAATCCACGCCGTTGTCACTGGCCTCAACCAAGTGGCAACTCAGTTTTAATATACACATGGATTAATATGACTACTTTTTACTTACCACTAAAACCATAAGCCCATCAATAAGCATAAGGTCTCATATCTATATTTGAGACATTGGTTCCAATAACTCCCCATCAAAGTTCATTACTGACAACTATCGTAAATAAGCAATCTACTTGTTTATCAATAAGCTCAAGGAGAGGGAGATGGAACAATCAACCTTTTTTAGATGCACGGCAATTGGGGTCATTACCCTATTTGCACCCTATCTATTCGCCGCCACCATTCTTAGTGTGGAATTTGAAGATTATGATAACGGTGGTCCTAACGTAGGCTTCTTGGATAGTACTTCCGGTAACTCTGGAACCAAATATCGTCAAGACGATGTCGATATACGCGGCAATGGTTCAGGGGGATTCTCTGTCGGTTGGACATCAGATGGGGAGTACCTCAACTACACTCGCCCTATTGAAAAGGCCGGTCAGTATCGTTTGGATGCCTTAGTTGCTGGTAATAATACCGAACCAATGACGTTAAGTTTCATCTCACCGATGGCAGTCATTTAGGCACGCTCACCTATACCCCGAAAG
>ASHK01000827.1 GCA_000695745.1 Vibrio madracius
TTTTGAATGTAGTCTTCTGCCGAAACATACTCCGGAGCATCTGTGCCTAAATGCTTGCTTTGAATGGTGAAATCATACAGTGCAAATTCATCCTCAAACATGACGTCAGCCAGTTGGCCCCAAACTTTTCTCGCTTCTGCTTTTAACAACTCGATACGTGCGGCTAAAGAGGTTTGGTCGTCAAACAATAGATTACCCAGTGTCTGTTGCCATTGAACTTTCATTTGTTGATAGTTTTCAACTAGATAAAATCGTTCTGGTGCGAGAAATAAAGAGAGACTTTCTAATAACATGTCGCAGTCTTCAGCCATATTGCAACGACGCCAAAATGATTCTAAATCTGAGATCAAATCGCGACCTCTCGCCTTGCTGAGCGCTTCAGCGGTGGCTTGAATTTTCGACTCACCTTGTTTCTCGAACGATGGCGGAAATGATGTTGGCTTTGCAGGGGCTAAGACGTCAGCGGTTACGTTTTTTGAAACCGTTGATTTGGTTTCAATGAGGGCGGACGTGTGTTTTGTCTGCTGATGTTTGTTGTCGAATGACAACCAAACAGTGCCCGCCAAAGCAGCGGACACAATGACTAGCGTTATTTTTTTCATGGTTTGATAGCCGCTGTAACGGGAAAGTGATCGGAGAGGTTATAGTGTTTCCATAGACTTTCTGCCGTTGAGCGCGGAATGTTAACTTGGTTGTCGTTATACGATTTTTTACCGTATTCATTGCTGACTACGACATAATCGAGGTATTCAACATTTGCACCGCCTGATAATGCCCCGCCGGCAAAATCATTGATACGAGGGTCGAAAGTTGACGCGGTATAACCAGAATATAGCGGTTCAGAAACGTTTAGGTTGGCCATCATCTGTTGATAGTCATCTGGGAACTTGAGTTTATTGACATTAAAGTCACCACTATAAACAACGGTTTCATTAGCGGGGATATCGAGAGATTGCGCCAACGCACGCATTTGTTTGAACTGACGCTGACGATATTCCCGAGCAATGTCGGTATCAAATGATGCAGTATGTGTTGCAAAAACATGGTATGCCTGACCGCCTTTAATGATCTCGGCGTAATTTACACCTTTATCGGCAAAACAATCGGTTCCGGAACAATCTGGGTAGACGTATTGAGCCTCTTTTACGATGGGGTAGCGACTGACAATAATGACTCCACCGTCATAAATATTGATTCCATCTTTATCCAACATTTTCGTCTGATAAGGGTATTCTTTGGCGAGTTCTCTTAAAAATGCGTCACGTCCACTAGCAAAGACCTCTTGTAATGCGAGTACATCATAGCCCTTTACATATTTGGGAATTTGTTCAAATCGATCACCAATGTGAGAGGCGATCACGGGAAGAGCCCAGATATTGTACGTTGTCAGTTTTAAGTGTTGTTCGTCGTTATCTACCTCTTCGTCAACATGCGCTGGGGTAATGGTGTAGTACAAATCATCATAGCGAGCGGTCTTGGATGATTTGAATGCCAACTCTGTATTGGGAGTACCAAAGGAATTTGTATTTTCACGATGAATGTCTCTATCGTCTTTTAAGGCCAAATCGACATCGGCAGCGGATATTCCATACTCGATGGTTGAATTGTACCAGTGCCCTTCCATCACCTGATTGAGTGATACACTTTCACCTTGCGGATTAGAGACCACAGTTTCGAAGCGATAAGTCTGATTTGTTTTTACGCCTTCCCATCTATTGAAACTCAGTATCGATTTTGTTTCCCAAGGACCAAGGGTTTGGACATGTTGCTGCCATTCATTTCCCTCTTCGAGCAGATCAGTGCCGTCATGACGGATCTGTATCGTTAACGGCTTATCTGAGTTATTAGTCAGATACACATCAGTGTCTGCCAAGGCTGGTAAGGCGATTAAGCTACTGAGTAAAAGATTCCACTGTGAAAATTTCATCTTATTTATCCATTGTTTGGGTTAGAGCAATGATTCTGATTAATAATTGTTACTCAAGCGTTAAATTTGAATAACACAAAAAAATCTTACTTTTTTGTTGAATAGTTGTGATCTTGGTTCAAAATATCTCTGTTTTTTCAGAATAAAATAACGTAATTTTCAAGATATGCGTCATATAAATTTTATTCACAGGGTTTTATACAGAATAATTTGCGGAGTGACTTCACGTTTTTGTAACACAATCTTGGCGGGCTAGAGTTGGCTACTCTACGCTAAATTACTCATCGGAGGTCTGACAAGGAAGGTGTTAAATGAAAGCGTTTTATACACTCATTTTATGTAGCGTGATGGCATGGAATGCACAGGCGATAGGTTTTTGGCCTAGTAAAGGGTATACCGAAACCAAATACCCTATCGTACTGGTTCATGGCTTATTTGGTTTTGATTCGTTAGCGGGGTTTGATTATTTTTATGGGATACCTCAAGCGCTAAGCAAAAGTGGTGCAAAGGTTTATGTTGCTCAAATATCGGCGACAAATAGTTCAGAAGTGCGAGGTGAACAGCTGCTGGCACAAGTGGAAAATGTCCTTGCGATCACAGGTGCTGACAAAGTGAATTTAATTGGTCACAGTCATGGGGCACCGACGGCGAGATATGTTGCATCGGTTGCTCCAGAAATGGTCGCGTCAGTCACTAGCATTGGAGGCGTTAACAAGGGATCGAGAGTTGCGGATCTCGTGCGTAATACCATACCGGAAGACTCAGTGTCTGAAGCTGTTGCTGTGGAATTGGCTCGAGCACTTACGACGATCGTTGGTGTGTTATCTGGTGGCAGTGACTTACCACAAGATGGGTTGAGCTCTTTACAAGCGCTGACTACTGAAGGGTCATTGGCCTTTAATGAACGCTATCCAGAGGGCGTTCCCCAGTCTGCTTGTGGTGATGGTGAATGGCAAGCTGCAAATGGTGTGTATTACTACTCATGGACGGGGACATCCACTTACACTAATGCCCTCGACCCAACTGATCCGGCGCTATTTATCCTAGGTTTAGCGTTTGATGAGCCTAATGACGGTTTAGTTGGTAAGTGCAGCGCGCATTTGGGGCGAGTTATCCGTGATGATTACAAGATGAATCATTTAGACGAAATTAATGGTCTGCTTGGTATCCATCATCTGTTTGAAACCGATCCCAAAACCCTATATCGACAGCATGCTAACCGTCTTAAGCAACAAGGGCTTTAGATTATGACTAGGTTATTCAAAAGAGGGGCTGCACTTGTTTTTGTTGTAGTGACGGCGACAGGACTGTTATGGCTTTCTAGGAGTAACGCGGATAGTCATGATTTAGTCAAAGTTAGCTCCCAACTCGATACTCAAATCGATGAAGCTTCAGAGCGTGATACCTTTGAGTACTTTATCTCTGGGCTTGTCGACAATGAAACGGCTGCCGTGGAGCAGCGATTTGAACACTATAACCATCAACTAGAGGGCACTGAACAGCTTGAACCAGAGCTCTTCGATAAATACATGCGCTACAAAGCAGCGCTTGCCGCGTTGAAACGAGATGGTGATGTCTCTGTAGATTTTCAAGAACTGCACCAGCGAATCTTGCAAATGCAAAGTGAATATTTTACTGCGGAAGAGCAAGAGCGCTTGTTTAGTGAAGAGAATCTATTACGCGAACTCGCCC
>ASHK01000828.1 GCA_000695745.1 Vibrio madracius
GTTTGAATAAAAGTCTCACTCAATACCGGATATGTCGGTGCAATAAACGCGGTTTTCTTCATTCTTTGCTCCAATAAACTGAGTCCACTTATTGAATAAGCAAAATACGAACCAAAGACATAATTCATTGATTCATAGTCATTTATCGAAATAATGCAGTGCAATTTGCAATTCGAGATTCAATTTGCTTCATCCGATACTCATAAAAGCGCGACCATTCGTCATTTTGCAATGTATCAAGGTAAGCTTTTGTTTTCCCTTAATATTAGTCTTGGCACATATAGTGCTAACTACTCTATATCGCTGCGTATTAGAGAGCTAAGGATATGCTAAAATCTCGATTATTATTCCAACATTTAACTGCGTTAAGTATTTACCCAAAGCTTTAGACAGTGTGTTCTCCCAAACTCATCAAGACTTTGAGCTTATTGTGATTGACGATAATAGTACTGATGACACTGCACATTACCTGAGCCGCATCAGCGATTCTCGATTACAAATCATAACGACGTCAGGGGTTGGGGCTTCGAGAGCGAGAAATTTAGGAATCGCACAAGCTAAGGGGGAATACATCGCCTTTCTGGATGCTGACGACTTTTGGATGCCAACCAAGCTAGAAAGACAAGTTCACTTTCACCAGTGCCACCCAGAGCTTGCCGCCACCTTTACCAACTACCAGCATGTCACTGAACAATACGAGCCCATCATTGATTGCTTTGGATATTGGAATCAATTTCAGTCAGACAACCGTCACTACATTATAATGGAAGACGCCCTACCATTTGTGCTTCAAAACAATGTTATTGGTACGTCAACGGTGATGATAAAATCCGAGGTTTTCAAAGATACCGAACCTTTTGATGCCGCTCTAAAGTACGGAGAGGATCTTGATTTATGGCTGCGAATTTGTGAGAACCACCCGCTGGGCGCAATCAACTCCATAGATGTTGGTTATGTCATGCGTCTGGGTTCCACAACTCAGACCAACGATAATAGGCTACGTAACTTAAAGACGTTAGAAGCCATCTTACACCGATACACGAGTGCTCATCTCTACTGGAATCTGTCTGCTTCTGCATTAAGAAGCTCAAAAGCACGAATCCTCGAAGGCTATGCAGACTATCATCGCTGCCTAAACCAACCTTTATCAGCATCGTGCTTGGTTTACGCTCCCTGACCTTAGCTCCAGAAAAACGGCGTTTGCGCAGTCTATTGGGCGACTGTAAAAGCATCATTCTTCAACCGCTCAGACCAACATCATGAACTCGCTCAAACAGTCGGCTTACTACGCTATCGGTATCTTGATGATGAAGGGGGTCTCCCTCATCATGATTCCCTATATCACACATAAGTTGTCTTTGGCCGAATATGGTTCGCTTGAAGCGTTAGTGTTGCTCGCCGACATTGGTACTATTCTATTTAGTTTTGGTATTGTCGACGCCATGTATCGATATATTGGTACAGCAGAAGGCACAGAGAAGCGACAGCTCATTTCAAATTGCTTCACGTTAAGTGTCATTGTTTGCATCGTTGGCGCTAGCTTGTTAGTCTGTCCCTCCCCTGGTTGGTTCACATGTTGCCAGTCACCTTCGAAAGCTACCAAATTCTATTACTGCTCATTCCAACCATGCTCGATGGCGCAATATCCATTCCTTTAACGCTAATGCGTATGAATGCCATGGCAAAGCGATTCTGCATTCTTAATGTGATAAAAGCTCTGGTTCAAGCTCTGATGACCTTTGTATTGTTGGAAGCGGGGTTTGGTAGTTCGTATGGCGTGTTAATTTCAGCGGCGTGCTCAAGCCTCATCCTTCTGTTGTGTTTAGCTAAATATCAGTGGAAGCAAATGGGAAGTTTTGGTTATTTGGGGTCGACGCGGCTCATTTTGAGTTTTGGTTTACCAGTGCTTGTTGGTGGTGCATCAGTTTACATGATTAACGGACTTGATCGTTGGTTCCTAGCTAGCTTTGTCGGAGTGGAACAATTGGCTATCTACGCGGTCAGTGCCAAGTTTGCTCTGATACTTGGACTTGCAATGCAACCTTATGCGCTCTGGTGGTTTCCAAACAGAGTCGCGATATTAAAGCAGGAGAATGGAAAACAGGAATGTGCCGATAGAGCGATTTTAGGCGTGAACATCGCTATTTTATTAGCCACTGGAATGATTCTAACTGCACCAAGCTTTGTGACTTTGATCCTACCAACCAGCTATCAGTCTGCAAGCACGGTTCTTGTTGCTCTTCTGATCATCGGTGTCGTTAAAAATGCGGGAGATTACTTAAACTTGGGTTGTTACAGTGGAGATTCGAGCAAAGCTCAAATGTGGATTCAGGGGGTATGTGCACTCATCGCGCTTGTTGGGTACTTGGCGTTTGTCCCTACTTGGGGGCTATTAGGAGTCATCATTGTGCTTGCCATCGC
>ASHK01000829.1 GCA_000695745.1 Vibrio madracius
TGCTGCGGGAAGAAAGCTACTTTCAAGTCCAATAAAAAGGTCACCAATACGTAAATCAAAATCGCGCTTTCTGGTGCGAGTAGCGCATTAAAGTCCTGATTCCAGATCGCAATCAAAACATCCTGAGTAGCTTCAAACATAACAACTCCAAGAAACCAACGGTTAACAACATCAATAACAGTGAGGGTCTGGAGAGCATCAACGAGAATGAATAAAACGATATTGAAGGTTGCTGTCTTGCCAACCCGCTAAACGACGACTATCTGAAAATAGATAGCTTCGAGGCGTGTAGTAAGCACCCCAACGTGTGGAAATTAACAGCGCAAAGGCTGATACAACAAGCAACCAAGGTAACGTTTCTTTTGAGGGTGGCTGTGCTTTTTGAATGGCAATCCGAAACGTTGGCGGACTGCGTAGTAGCTGATTGTCATTAGCAACATCTGGGGCACGTTCCGGAGAGATAACCGTCGCTTGGTATTGAGGCAAATCCATTTCAATAGCGTTCACGATCCCGCCTAACAGCAGTATCGATAGTAACGTCGTAATAAACGGAAAAATCTCAATGAGTCGCTTCAAAGAAAAAGCCCAATCGTGGAATCTGCTTATATGTACTGCTATCTCTGATAAAAAGCAATCTTTGTTATCACTAGACGACAATTCAATCATCTAACTTATTATTTTTGATAGTTTATTTTTCATCAGATCCAATTGCATAGAATCAACGTAAGTGATATTTATTCCATCATTGAAATATGGCATTTTCTGCATATTGCTCTATAACTACGGGTAATGGGTAAGTTTTTGCTTTTACTCAATGAATGGACAGCAATACTGTCTCGATCTGGTTTCTAAGGAATCAATATGAAAAAAATCCCTCTTGCTATTATTACCTCACTAGTTCTTTCAACATCTGCTTTCGCGGCTCAAAGCACGATTAATCAAGAAGCGATGGAAACAACGACTGGTGGGTTTCAAGGACCGTCAGCGGAAGACTCTTTAAATACGGTTCAGGAAATCATGGATGCAGGTTGGTTAACTGACGGCAACAAAGTCACTATTGTCGGTCATATCGTCAAGTCAATGGGCCATGAAGTTTACATGTTTAAAGATGCTACTGGTGAGATGCCAGTGGAAATCGATACTGATCAATGGGCTGGTCAAACCGTTACACCAAACGACAAAGTAAAAATCTACGGTGAGATTGAAAAAGGCGACAGCGATGTCGCGGTTGAAGCAGAGTCGATCCGCATCATCAAATAATTACGTATGATATAAGACTAAGCGAGGCAAGCACTCAGGCTTCCTCGCTCATTTCATAATTGAGGGTTATTTCAAAAAGTGCGCGACTTTCTGATACAACAACTCACACTCTTCTTTCACTAAATCTTCCATATTCATGAAGGTATGAATCATATCTTTGAAGTGATAATGCTCAACGGTTACACCTGCGCTCTCGCTAGTTCACAGTAAGACAGTCCTTCATCTCTCAATGGACAAAACTCTGCGGTAATCAATAACGTTTCAGGTAAACCTTGCGTCATTGGCTGAAATAAAGGAGACGCCTGTTTTCTGTCGTCCTGCGCCTGGAAATAATTATCGAAGTACCAAGCAATTTTGGCCTTTTGTAATAAATAGCCCGTCGCATTCTCATCGATTGAGCCACCTGACATGGTGTAATCTAAGCTCGGATAAATCATCACTTGCTTATGAATGTGTACTGCCTCATCAAACTGAGCTTTCGCGCTTACCGTCGCTACCAGTGCACCGCCACCAGAGTCACCAGCAATGGACAGTTGTGGGATGTAGTTGATTTGACGAGCATCTAGTGTCGGCCAAAGATTTTTAACCACAACGTAGGCATCGTTCACTCCAGCCGGATAACGACACTCTGGTGCTAATCGATAGTCGACAGACACTACAACGTGCTCAGTAGCCAGTGCTAACTTGCGGCAAATAGGGTCATACACTGTCACGCTACCTGCCATATGTCCTCCGCCATGATAATAAACCAGAACGGGTAACGCTTTTTCAGGTTGCGGATGATAAATACGCACAGGAACTTGGTAATCCTCTCCAGAGACTAAGTCGTCTTGAATCCAAGCCACAGCTGGGATCTCGGTGACCAAGCCTTTGGTTAGGTTCGCCAGTCCTTCGCGAGCATTTGTTGCGGTCGCTTTAAAGCCATTGGCAACGAGTTGACCCACAAGCACATTAAAATTGTCTAACCAAGGTTGTAGTTTTGGGCTTACTTGACGCATGATTTCTCCTTAAGCATTTTTTGTCGATGCTGGGCCAGTGATGACGAGTTCTTTTTTGCCTGTTTCAGGTAAGAAGAAACTGGCAAGGAAGAAGGTCGAAGAGCAGATCACCGCGAAGGTGGCCGCATAAGCGATATTTCCTGTCATATCGGCAATCACACCCGCAAAGTACATCAGAATCGTCTCAATTAAATATGAAATGGACCAGAACATACCGAAAATTACCGTAATGCGGCCAGGGTCATATTAGGAAGCTCTTGAGGTAATGTAATCAACGCCGTCATCGGTACGAACATAAAGAAACCTGCAGTGAAAGCTGCTATATAAGCGACCATAGGGTTGCTTGTAGTAATCATCAATGCAGCAAATAGAGTCATAGCCAACCCACAGTAGCGAATAACAGGTACTCTAAGCGGATAACGTTTAGCAACTAGGATACCTGCAATCGTTCCCACCATACCGGCACCAATCATAATCGATGATAGATACTTAGCCTCTGCAGCAAAGCTTGGGACCAGTGGGAAGAGTGCAAAGACCGAAATATAGCAAAACAGCAATCCAGAATACGCAATAGGCAGCCACCAGTTTACCGATTCTTTCATACCATCTTTGAGTGTGTAGTTTGCTTGTTGTTGATTATCAGACGAATTAGATAGTGAGAAGTCATCGCTCACAAACCACCAAATAACCAAAATTGCCAAACTAATTGCAGAAATAGCCAGAATAACATTCTGCCAATTACCTAACGAAGCTAATAGTGAACCTGTAAATAGTAACGCTAAAAGATTACCCATATTAAATGCTGCTGCGTTAATGCCATTAATAACCGGTCTTTCACTAGCGTCAAAATATTTAATTACAATAGGATTGAAATAGACAATCGCAAATGCACCACCAAATCCCATCACTAAACGAGAAAAGACATAAAGTGGATAATTAGAAGCAAAAGCACCGATAGCACCAGCAACAATAAGTAATGATGCAATAGTAAATGCTTTTTTCGGTCCCATTTTGACTAATAGCCATGCTGCGGCCAAGTTACCAATTATTTTTGCAATAGTAATCGCATTCGTCATCCAAGTTGCAGCCGCCATACCATCAATATCATAAAAAGCCATAATATCTTTGGTCATAATAGAACCAGCAACCCAGGACATAGCAAATAGGGCGTAGGTGAGGAATATCGTTATTTCGATAAGATGTTTCTTATTCATATTATATACCTTGTAAGGTTTCCCTGTTCATACTTTCACTATCAATAATACCTTAATGAATGTGTGGCATTATCCTTAATTTGCAATAATGAATTGTGTGACATTGATTGCATGATTGTAAAATTGTTCTATTTTTCAGGGAGATAAAAAAGCCTAACCACTTTAGGGCTCAATACATACAACAGTTCAATGCATTATGGACGTAGCAAGGCAAGATTATCCATGTCGACACGAGCGTTGTAGTCGACATTGTCAAAGCCGAATCCATTTAGCTGCATGAAGTCGAGTTTATAACCTGAGTAATCCCCTACTTCTTGAAAGTTATCTGCCGTCATTTGCT
>ASHK01000830.1 GCA_000695745.1 Vibrio madracius
GGAGGCTAACCACAAATAAAGACAAGCTTGAAGCAGGATATCAGATGGGTTTGAAAGCCGCGAACCAATTGGTTCAAAAAGAAGCCTAACTTGTATTTACTGCGTTTCTAGCTTAACGAATAAGTTGAACTAAAAAAGCGAGCACTCGGCTCGCTTTCAACTATTAATATGTCGTCGCTATTACAGCAATTCTACTGACTGCTGTGCAATCACAAACTCTTCATTAGTCGGAAGGCCAATAGTATCGCAGCAAACTAACGCGATGATTATGCACACGAGAACTACTGTTTTCAATTTAATTATTTAATATCAAGCGAGTCACTGACTTGGATCATCTGTAAATTTCTCTATCCCCCTTGAAACCATCCTGTACCGCCTCTAGTGTAGCGATTCTTAGCCTTTGCTCTCTTGGCAAAGTGTTATCGAGGTTGATATCCCCTGCAAAGGATAGTTAATAACTCATCCCCTACAAAGGATAAAACGTTGCATATACTACAGGGGATATATGATTACTTATCCCCATTAAGGGATAGATGTAAAAGCGTTTTTTGGAGTCATCTATGATTTACAATCCTGCACAACTCGCAAATCAGTTAAAGCTCATTAGAACGAGAGACAGCATCACCCAAGCTGAACTTGCTAAACGAGTGGGTATAAAGCAATCAACACTATCGAATTTTGAAAATCATCCAGACACAACACAACTTAAAAACTGTGTTTAAAATTCTTCAAGCATTAGAGGTGGGGATCACGATCCAAGAACAAAACTCTGGCATAAACTCACAACACAACATTGACGAGGTGTGGTAATGGCTTCACTTTCCGCTTACATGAACGGAGAAAAAGTGGGCACGTTAGTCAAACTTTCGAATGGTGCTCACCAGTTCCAATATGCTCGCACTTGGTAGAAAGCCCAATTGGTAGACCATTATCATTGTCTTTACCATTGCAGTATCAAACAATAAAAAGTGATTGTGTAATTAACTATTTTGATAACTTACTACCCGACCTACCAGAAGTGCGAGATCGAATCGTAGCAAGGTATCATGCTAAGTCTCGTCAAGCCTTTGATTTGCTGGCTGAAGTCGGCAAAGATAGCGTAGGTGCTATATCACTTCATGCAGAAGATGAAGATTTATCCAACTTCAGATACCTATCATATGAAACATTGTCAACCAAACGCTTAGAACAAGTGCTTTGTGCATATCGTTCAAAGATCCCGCTAGGAATGCTCGAAGATGAGACCGACTTTTCGTATTTCTGTTGCAGGTGCACAGGAAAAAACCGCCCTTTTAAAAATCGAAAATCAATGGTGCATTCCTAAGGGAGCAACACCAACTACGCACATCATAAAACTACCTATAGGGAAAATACACCAGCCCAATTCAGTGTTAGATATGAGCGATAGTGTGGAGAATGAATACCTCTGTTTGAGTCTCGCAAAAAGTTTAGGTTTCAATGTTCCGAATGCCGAGATTATTTATACCAATGACATAAAAGCTATTGCAGTAGAACGATTCGATAGAAGATGGTCCAATGACAAAAGTTGGCTTTTGCGATTACCGCAAGAGGACATGTGCCAAGTATTCGGTTTACCATCCGCACTAAAATATGAAGCAGATGGTGGGCCAGGAATAAAAGCAATCATGGATTTACTAATGGGATCGAGCCTCTCGCTAAAGGATCGTGAATCCTTCATGCGATTTCAAGTATTCCAGTGGCTTATTGGAGCTACGGACGGTCATGCGAAAAATTTTCAATCAGTATCAATGCAGGAGGTAGCTATCAACTCACACCGTTTTATGATGTTCTCTCTGCATTCCCAATGCTTGGTGGTAATGGATTAAATATACGGTCGTTAAAACTCGCGATGGGTTTAAAAGCAACGCGAGGGAGAAAATATCATATCGATAAAATCTACTCTCGGCACTTTCTTGATACGGCAAAAGAATGTGGATTTGATCCAGATGCGATGGAGACTATATTGCAAGATTTCATCCAAGCAATACCACATGCTATTGATTCTGTATCAAAATCACTGCCCTATGCTTTTCCTTCCTATGTCAGTGACTCGATCTTTGAAAACGCCTTAAAGATGAATAAAAAAATAACACTTGGTTGAGCCTAACTAGACTTGCAGATTGGAATATTCAAAATTAATTGTAATTCTGGATATCAGCGAGGTTGCAACTTCTGATAGCATCACATCGAGAAATGCCCCGATAAAARGGAAGTCAGCTTTTGTTCTTATTTAATACCATACCAAAAACTGACTCCCCTAACTATTATTAAAATCCCATTATTAATACATAGGTTAAAAGCATAGAAAATAAAAAACATTACAGATAAGGAAAAATATCAAGCAAGAATAATCGACACTCTGACTCGAAGAGTCAGTAAAAAGCATGCTAACGCATGCAATATCAATTTAAACTTCCTGTTTTTATACGTTTTATTCTGGTTTTCCATATCGAAACTAAAATCTCAACCATAATGCGTTAACTAATCGACTCATAGGATAAACGCACGCACCATTAATTCTAGCTTAGTTAAAATTTTTAATCAACAACTCGATTGATAATAAAATGTATTTTTAATATTCATCGTTCGCAATAAGGAAAAGCGATAATTATTATATTTCAATCATGAAAAAGTCGAGATAGAATGAATACATAAAAATAGAAACCAAAACGATAATTAAAAAATGTTCTCTCTAAATACTTATAAAAATCAAAGAAATCCCGAACTTACTCGCTGCGTTATGTTTGTTGGCGGCTATAAAAAAATTGATCTCTACAACAACTACAGAAATGACCTAGCACTCTCCAGCCCTAGCTCTGCGGTTACTATCTATAACGGTAAGCATAATGATCTAAAGTTCGTTCATGTAGTTTCTAACACACCTGATGCCGATATAGTTGATGCAGCTAAAGCAGCGAGCGAACGAGGCGCGGCGCTCAATCTTAATGGTGAAATTCTGCGTAATGGCGCATTCAACAATGGCTTTGACATGTTTGCTAAAGCTTACAAACTGACCAACATAGAAGAACTTAAAAAACTAGCCATTGACGAACTTATTTCCATTGTTCCTCATGTAATCTCACGCAAGCTTGCTGCTGAACTTATTGCTGAACACTTGGGACTGAGTGCTACTGATGCCATGGAAGTTGTTTCAATGGCTAAAAATAAGATTGAAGAGTCCGTAAAAGCCCTACTAACGCTCAGCAACGCAACGGATGTTGC
>ASHK01000831.1 GCA_000695745.1 Vibrio madracius
AATTATGAGTAATAACGATTAATGACGAGATAAGAGGGCATTACGCCCTCTATAAAAGTCGCTTAGCCACAACAGCTCGATGTTGAGCAATTTTGTTGAGCCTGTACGTCTTTTCCAGTAGCAAGGTAAGTATTGGTTAGGTAGAAATCAGCAAACCGCGTTTCAAAGTCGCTAGAGACGGTCTTCTCGACCAATCCTGATACCATGATGTTGCGTTGCCACGCTTGCATTTTTGGCAGTCCGCAGAAAAAGTCATAGCCTGAATGCGCTTTAACAATCGCAGCGCGATGCAAGAGTGGTAACCACGCCATATCCACATTGCAGAAGGTGTCCGACTTGAAGAACTTGGTGTTACCAGATAGCTGATTCTCTGCTTTTTGGAATGCCTTAATCAGTTTTTCCGCACGTTCTTCAAAGGTCGCTTTATCTTTGCTGCTCATTGTGCCGCATTGAGCAAGGTAGTGTTTAGAGCCTAAATAACTCCATGCACGATCGAGTGCGCGCTGCTCGTTACTTACGCCTTGCTCAATCGGGCCGTATTCATCTTCGATGTATTCAATGATGGCGTCTGATTCAAACAAAGCAGTCCCTGATTCCGTGATCATCACGGGTACCTGACCATTGGGTGAGATATCTAGGAACCATTGTGGTTTGTCTTTTAAACTGATGTATTCAATCTCGTACGGTATCTGCTTTGCTTCCAGTGCCGCCGTGACACGTTGAACAAAAGGACAAATCTTAAAGCTAACCATCTTAATCATCTGAGTTTTCCTCACTAGGCTATTAGGGTGTACACATTGCACTTGGCTTCGGTACTTTCACTAGTAAGACGCGGGAGGAGAGAGAAAGACGAAAATAATTTCAAAAAAGTCGAAATATTTTCTGGAGAGCTAAAATAAGCGCAATTAAAAAAGGCGCAATATTGCTTTAAAACAATTGATTACGCCTTTTCTTGAGATTGAATGTGTTTCCCCCAAATTATTCTGGGACAATCCATTCCACTTTAAAGTGGCCTGTTGCTGGAGCGATCTTGTCTTTAAGGTACGGCAAAATGGCATTCATTTGCTGCTCCAGTTTCCACGGTGGTTGATAACAATCATGCCCGATGCCGTCATCCCGCGCTCGTTAGTATCTGGTGATACGCCAAGCTCGATTTGCAAAATCTTACGAATACCAAGGCCTTCTAAGCCTTCAATCATATCGTCGATATCATAGCGATTGACCACCGGGTACCAAATCGCATAAATGCCAGTCGCCCAGCGCTTATAACTTTGAGAAATCGCCGTCACTACATCACGATATTCCCGAGCCAACTCGTATGGCGGTCGATCAGAACCAAACCACGGCGTTCTGCTGGTGGCAAACTGCCTTTTAAGCGTTTAAAGCCATCTTCTTTAAAAATCTTAACCTGACGATCGCGATGAAATTCTTGCTCAAGCAATGGGAAATCGCTTGGGTGTAACTCTGTCAATACCATACGGTCTTGAGGACGTAAGTGAGCACGCGCCACACGAGGAGAACCTGGGTAATAACGCAGTGTGTCGCTGTTATTGAGTGTCTCTATCGATTCAATGTAGCTGGCGATCTCTTCGGCTACTTGTTGAGGAATATCGGTATTGCCCCAAATACGGCCGATGCCTTGCTTGTATTCACCAGTTTTCTCAGACCATTCGTGGGTCAGGTCGTAACGGCCTACGCCCGAATGAGTATCGTGATAAACGAATGGCTTTTCCTTGTTTTTTAGTGAATTAAGGATAAGACTTTGTACTATATGTTTAACCACATCGGCATGGTTACCCGCGTGAAAACTGTGACGATAGCTCAGCAAAATAAAGACTCTGTTTAACAATAATGGACGGATTATAACCTCTTCTGGCGCGAAGCGGCAGAGGTGTTGGTGCTTAGAATCACCGTAATTGAGTACCGAGGATTGAAATTTCTGTTTCGAGACTACATTTATCTATTAATTACGCTCACTTGCCTTCCAATGAAGTGAGGGAATCCAATAACTAAAAAGGGACGCTGCATGGCAAATCCACTACTGACGTTTACCGACTTACCTCCTTTTTCTCAAATTAAGCCTGAGCATGTGAAGCCAGCCGTTGAACAAGCGATTGAGGCATGCCGAGCGAAAATAGACCAAGTGCTTGAGGGTAACACTAACCCGACTTGGGACAACGTTGTTGCGCCAATCGAGCAGATTGATGACAAGCTTAGCCGCTTATGGTCACCTGTGAGCCATATGAACTCAGTGATGAACAGTGATGAATTGCGTGAAGCGTATGAAAGCTGTTTGCCAATTCTTTCTGAATACGGCACTTGGGTGGGGCAGCACAAGGGGCTGTATGAAGCCTACAAAGCGATAAAAGCCAGTGACGCGTTTAACACGCTTTCCCAAGCGCAACAGAAAACCATCAAAGATTCACTGCGTGATTTTGAGTTGTCTGGTATTGGTCTGCCAGCCGATGAGCAGCATCGCTATGGTGAAATCAGCAAGCGTATGTCTGAACTAGGCTCGCAATTCTCTAATAATGTCCT
>ASHK01000832.1 GCA_000695745.1 Vibrio madracius
CTAATTTCTTCAAACGAATATTCTTGTCTGGTCAATAACATAAAAACACTAATGTACTCATTATCGGCAAGATTCACGCCAAGTGCACGCAATTATTTGGTCAATTCTAAGAAAAATTCACATTGAGGTTTCAAAAATAAAAAAAGCCAGCATCAGCTGGCTTTCTATTAAATAAATACGTTTTATAGTGCTTTTGAGATAGCGTCGACACTATCTTTCGCATCACCAAATAGCATAGAGGTGTTTTCTTTGAAGAACAGCGGGTTTTGTACACCAGCATATCCTGTATTCATCGAACGCTTGAATACGATAACATTCTGCGCTTTCCAAACTTCGAGAACTGGCATGCCAGCGATCGGGCTATTTGGATCTTCCAGTGCCGCAGGGTTTACTGTGTCGTTAGCGCCAATCACCAAAACGGTATCCGTATCACTAAAGTCATCATTGATTTCGTCCATCTCAAGAACGATATCATACGGCACTTTAGCTTCAGCAAGTAAAACGTTCATGTGGCCTGGTAAGCGTCCTGCAACAGGGTGAATACCGAAGCGCACTTCGACACCTTGAGCACGTAGCTTTTCAGTAATTTCATGTACCGGGTATTGCGCTTGGGCAACCGCCATTCCATATCCTGGAGTGATGATAACTGATTTGCTGTTTTTAAGCATTTCAGCCACTTCTTCTGCCGACGCTTCACGGTGTTCGCCTTGTTCTTCATCACTTGAAATAACGACCTCTTGACCAAAGCCGCCAGCGATCACACTAACAAATGAGCGGTTCATCGCTTTACACATGATGTAAGAAAGTATCGCACCCGAGGAACCACCAAGGCACCTGTCACGATAAGAAGATCGTTCGCTAACATGAAGCCTGCTGCCGCCGCTGCCCAACCAGAGTATGAGTTAAGCATTGAAACCACAACTGGCATATCAGCCCCACCGATTGACGCCACAAGGTGATAGCCGAATGCAAAAGCAATAAGCGTCATAACAATCAGAGCGAACATGCTGCCATCAGCTTTCACAAAGTAAATCATCAGCAAGGTCGATACCACGATCGCCGCTAAGTTCAACTTATGTTTGTGTGGAATATTAAGTGGTGAAGAAGAGATAACACCGCGAAGCTTACCGAACGCAACAATCGAACCAGTAAACGTCACCGCACCAATGAACACACCTAAGAACACTTCCACCATGTGGATAACGTGATGGGCATGAACTTCAGATGCAGAAAGCATCGCGACATTAGCAATTGCCGGTGGATCAATGTAACTGTTGTAGCCGACTAGAACCGCCGCTAAACCAACAAAACTGTGAAGGATTGCCACAAGTTCTGGCATTTCAGTCATTTCTACTTTGCGAGCATAAAAAATGCCGATAGCACCACCAATAGCCATTGCAACGATCACCCAACCGAAACCTTGCGCATCAGGACTGAAGATAGTTGCAATAAGCGCGATTGCCATACCAGCAATGCCATAATAATTGCCTGAACGAGCTGAAGTTTGTTTGGAAAGACCAGCCAAACTCATAATGAAAAATAATGCAGCAACAATGTATGCTGCCTGTACTAATCCTGCAGACATGTTGCCTCCTATTTATCTTTACGGAACATTTCAAGCATACGCTTGGTAACGGTAAAACCACCAAAGATATTGATGCTCGCGATCAAAACGGCAATAAAGGATAAAAACGTGACAACGCCACTTCCTTGGCCAATTTGCAACAAAGCACCAACGACGATAATCCCTGATATCGCGTTCGTTACAGACATTAATGGGGTATGCAGTGCATGTGTTACGTTCCAGACCACATAATAGCCAACGACACACGCCAAAACGAATACAGTAAAATGAGACAAGAATGCAGCAGGAGCTACAGAGGCAACCCAACCAAATACGCCAACAGCGGCGACCAAACCCGCAAGTTTTTTCACCGGAGATGTTGGTTCTTCAACTTTTTCAGCAGGTTTCTTCACTTCAGCTTTTGCTGGTGCAGGCTGTGCCGATACTTGAATAGGTGGTGCCGGCCAGGTGACCTCACCTTCTTTAACTAACAGTAACTCCACGCAGTACGACATC
>ASHK01000833.1 GCA_000695745.1 Vibrio madracius
AAAATCGAAGGAGAATAATATATGCGTAAGAAAGAAATGATATTGCTTGTTATTACGAGTACTCTATTTTTAGTGAGTCTAGTAATCGGAAAATAAAATTCATTATTCATCTGATAATGTAGAATGACATATTCTGAGATCAAACGCTGTAAATGGTGGTACGGCATTAATAGCTGTTAATAAAGTTGAGGATGTGGCGCGAGTAAAATATCGTCGTGCCACTGTCAGCTAAGATTGTGGTGTGAAATCTTGACTTCTAGATCCTGAAGTACGGATTTGACGAGCTCCTGAGCAGGCAAGCTCTGCCATTGGTCTGTTAACCTCAGTTCCGATAACGACTGTCGTTTACTGACCAACACTCCCCTTAATAGATAGCTAAGAATGCGGCTAGCGCACTGATAGCAATCTTTGCTGTCCGGATAGTGCTGGTAGAACCACGTGAGACACTCGTGCATGGCTTGCAATAGTATAGGTGCTTCGATATTTGGAAACACATGACAGAACGCTTCACCAGATAACGATATTGCCCAATCATTCGCCATTGCAATGTCGAGTAGGAACCAATGCCGAGGATCATTGCTGTGATCAAACGACACGTAGTCTTGTTCTAAGGTGCGACCGGTATTGAAGTTAATAGAGTAATGCAGTGACTGTGCATTGCAAAGGTGAGCTTTATGGTAAACCACAAACTCCAATTTGGTGGCTGGGCAGGGTAGGTGAGAGTGCGACAACATCTCTATGATGGCCTGTTTTTGAGCGTCGCAGAGCGGCTGTTCTACCACCATCTGCACGTCTAAATCGCTTTCTCCCGCCACATAACTCCCTTGACTTGCTGATCCAAGCAAATAGATCCCTACAAGATTATTATTGGTGACTAACTTAAGCATGTCGCACAAGTGGTTTAGGTAGACTTGCTCGGCGGTGGGTAGGGTAACAAGGCGTGAGTGCATGGTGGAAACCAAACCTGTGTTGATGATTATCGATGCTACCACACGCGATTAATCTTAATCAGTGAAACGTCTAGCAAGTTAAACAACTTAATCCGCGTTATTCGGGGACCTTGACTATCTCCGCCTTAGGTGATTTGTGTAATTAGCCTGATTATTGCCGTTACATCATCGAGTAAACCTGTGATAATAGCGACCCAATGTAACTCCTGCCGTATCGACATTAGAGCACGGCGGTTAAGTTAATCGTTATATTCATTTAAGTAGGATTTTTCATCTATGCGCGCCTTTGTACTTCGAGCTCGATCCGCACCTACCGAAAGCCAGCAACTTCTGGCTTCTGTAGGTCAGGAGGCACATACCGAAATTTTAGCTCACACCTTGATGAACACGATCTTTGTCGCGCAGTCACATCGTGAAGATGTGGTGGTTTACCTCGTCTTGGAAAGTACTAAAGATTACTCGCGCACGATACGTTTTAGCTCCAACGACATTACAAATGTTGGTGGCTTTCATGAGAAAGTGCTACTCGATAAAGTGGCGAGAGCATTAGACATCTCACAAGGCATGGGTAAAGAGCAAGAGCGTCAAGTTGA
>ASHK01000834.1 GCA_000695745.1 Vibrio madracius
ATCCAGTAGTCGATATCGACAGGTATCGTTTCAAAAAGGACAAATGGACCAGCAATCATTCTTTATTGATTCAAGTCGCCGCAGTGGATGACCGTGTAGCGAGAATTTTCGTCCACCCACTGAATCAAAAAACAGCTATGCGAAGTGTCATGGAAAGAAAGGGATTGGCTGCGTAAGGTGAGACCGTGGTGGGGGCATTATTACCACTTCCATGTAAGACTCCATTGTCCTGACGGGGATAAGCAATGTGTCGCTCAAAATGCACCGCCTCCGGGAGATGGTTGTGGCGCAGAGCTCGCATCATGGAAGCCCTATATTCTGGAGAAAAAGGTCTCGAAGCCAGAGAAGGAAGTCGTGAAGAAAAAAGCGACACCTAGACCCAAATACAGTGAGTGCGTGGTTTTACTAAATGAGCCGTAACGCATAATCAGGAATTAAAGTAGGTTGAAGGGGATTGCTCCCCTTCGGTGCTTGTTCCAACCAAAGATGGCTGGACATTAGTGTGATGARAACAACGAGGCCACGCTTAGAGACGGTACTCAATGATGACTTGATTTCCATCGACACGAATGTTGGTGATATCTCCATCGACAGTTAGACGGGTATTGTAGACACGGTCAGGACTAGGCGCCGTGTCAACCGAACCACGCAGCGTTGGCAGATGGTATGCTGGGTCAATGTGCAATAGCTTACAAAATCGGTCTATAAAAGTACTGTCCAGTGGCACATTCCCGTTAAGACGATTGGATAGCTCCAGTTGGCTCAAATTCAATCGCTTTGCGACTTCCATTTGCGTGATATGCATCTTTGCTTTTTGAGACATCCAGACTCGATAAAGTGCTTCGGTATCCTGTTGTGTAAAGTTCATATTAGTTTAACCCCTGCAACCTCGAGAGGGTATGGTCCCTCTTCATGTAATTGGTGCCTATTCAACATCAATGGATATGGAGGGGTGTCAGCAATGTGCAAGGCAAGTAAATGCCAAGTGTGAGTAATGAAAGATTTCTGCAATTTCCATTTAAGTTGGAGGTGAGTTCAAACAGGATAACGATAACTCGATCAATCTATTAACATATATATTAGTGAGTTTGATCCCATTTCTAGGGAGTTTCAGAAAAAATCAAAGTATTTATTCTAATATGCGTGGGTACATGAAATTTGTTGTATGAATGAATTAATAAAAATAATCAAAAAGAACAGTATGTCGGGTGGTGGTTATGGATGCGTTTTCTCTCGATATGAGGACGCTTAATTTTATCATTATACTTTTTAGTTGTGTCTATTGTGTTGGGTTACTGCTGTATCAACGCTCACAGCAAAAGTCGCGGGTTTGACGATGTTTTCATTAGCATTGCTAGTGATGGGAGCCGGACCGCTTTTGATCAGTTTTAGAGGATTGTTGCCA
>ASHK01000835.1 GCA_000695745.1 Vibrio madracius
TACCAGTGTAAAGCCTGGCATGCCGTTACTGATATGGACTTCAACCGTTACCAGTGGAGCTTCAACACCAACGCTCGCTCGACTATAAATAATCGATAATCCCATGAAATCCCTTTTTCCTTCCGACTTCTCTCACTTACATGGTTAAAAGTCAGAGTTTTATATATAACCTATGTTATACAGCCACATTTAATGCTGAGTAAATGTGAAAAAAGTATGATTTTTTGCTTGTCAGGTAACAGAAATTTGTGATACCACTAGTGACGCAAACATTTTCGTTAGAATTAACGCAACGATTTAGAAACAAGATAATGACTTTTAACGCTCACTCTCACACTCTGATTAGCCTGATTATTGTGGTCCTGATTGGTACTACACGGGGGCATGTGGGCGGAAAATAACCACGAGATTCAAAAAACCCCGCACTGAAAAGTCCGGGGGTTTTTTTACAAACTCAAAATAAAAATTTGATAATGATCACTCATAGAAACCTCACTCGGTGGAAATGACAGGAAGAAATGGAGCACACCATGTGCAATCGAACGACAAATGGTCACGACAGCAAGCGTGACAATCAAGGAGGCTATAATGACAGGTGCTGAATTAGTTGTAGCCGCATTGAAGCAGCAAGGTATTGAAACGGTTTTTGGTTATCCTGGCGGGGCCATCATGCCAATCTACGATGCTTTGTATGATGGTGGGGTTGAACATATCCTTTGCCGACACGAACAAGGCGCCGCAATGGCAGCCATAGGATTGGCAAGAGCCACTAAAGACGTTGCAGTTTGTATGGCCACCTCCGGCCCCGGCGCCACCAACCTAGTAACCGGCCTTGCCGATGCTTTCCTCGATTCCATCCCCTTAGTCGCTATCACTGGTCAAGTCGCCAGTTCCCACATCGGTACCGATGCATTCCAAGAAATGGATGTTATTGGTATGTCACTCTCCTGTACTAAGCATAGCTATCTAGTCACAGAGATTGAAGAACTCGCCCCAACCCTTGCCGAAGCATTTGAAGTTGCCAAAACAGGAAGACCCGGACCTGTTATTGTCGATATTGCTAAAGATGTCCAACTTGCTAATGCTCCGGTCGATGTCCTACCACCTTTCACACCACCAGCAATGCTGGTTGCATCACAAGAGCAGATTCAATTAGCACAACAGTTGCTTGATCAGAGCTCTCGACCGGTCCTTTATGTGGGTGGAGGAGTACAACTT
>ASHK01000836.1 GCA_000695745.1 Vibrio madracius
TTCGAGAAGCATCTGTGTGCTGGTGCCTTTAGCTCAATCAGCGTTTTGTTTGTCATTCACTCTAACCTCAGAAACGATTTGCTTTACATAATAACGGTAAATACTAGAAATTCTGTGAGGCACAGCATAATCATGGAAACGTTTACAATTCGAGGTCATTGTCAGGTTATTTTTTAACCTGCAGAAACAAGGGCACATTCTCTAATACTCAACTAGCCAATACTGAGACAAGGACAAATAGATGGAATCGACAACGCTAACATTGGAAACGATTACTCTAATCGTTAAAAGTGGGCGTTCCCGCACACTAATAGCGTTTGTCATAAGTGCTCAAGCGTTGTTTAATAAATTGATTAATAAGATACAGAGAACGTCATGGCAACAATAAAAGAAGTCGCAAAAGAAGCTGGCGTTTCAATCGCGACCACATCCCGTGTCATTAACAATGCTCCCCATACGAGTGAAGCCGCCACCGTTGCAGTGCAAGCTGCCATGAAAAAGTTGGGATATCGTCCAAACGCCAATGCACGAGCTCTGGTGAGCAAATCCTCCAATACCGTTGGAATTTTGGTTCACGATGTGTCCGCTCCCTTCTTTGGTGCCATGGTTAAAGCCATTGACACCATTGCCGCAGAGCAAGGTAAGCAAATCCTTATTGGTAGCGGCTATCATGACCCGATTAAAGAGCGCAATGCCATTAACCTATTGATTGGCAGTCGATGTGAATCTTTGGTTATTCACAGTAAAGGGCTCTCCGATGACGAGCTCACCGAGTTGGCTGAAGAAATACCGGGAATGATGATCATTAACCGTTCTGTCCCTGCAATCGCAGACCGTTGTATCGCTTTGGACAATTTCAAGGGGTCGTACCTAGCAACCGAGTTTCTGATTAAGAATGGTCACGAGAAAATCGGCTATATTGCCTCAAGTCACGACATCGATGATGCTCATGATCGCCGTGACGGATACCTAGCCGCACTCAAAGACCATGGTATCGAACCTAATGAAGAATTTATCGAGTACGGTGAACCGGATGAGATAGGTGGTGAACAAGCAATGGTTAACTTGCTGGCGAAGAACCTATCGATTACTGCTGTTGCGACTTACAACGATGATATGGCAGCTGGTTGTCTAGCATTAATTCAGGAAAATGGTATTCGCATTCCTGAAGATATGTCCGTTATTGGATTTGACGATGGCTTGATCGCCCGCTTTATCTATCCTCGTCTCACCACCATACGCTATCCGATTCAAGTTATGGCAAAACAAGCGGTATTAGAAGCGTTGCAAAGAGCCAGTGGGAAAGACGTTGAAAGAGCACAAAACCTATTTGCGCCAATATTAGTAAAACGCTCTTCAGTGAGCCGTAGATAAGCGCTTACTCAGCAATGCTGCGCCTCTGATACTAGGCCTTGTCAGCGCGCAGCAGCCCGTAAACAGCGTGATCAACAACCCTGCCATTTAAGTTCTCACTGCGAGTGATGATTCCTTCCAGTGAAAAACCCAAACGCTCTGCGACTTTTCTACTCGGGGTATTTTCAGTTGCGGCACACAACTGCACTTTTTCCATACCCAGTTCATTAAACGCATAGTCAATGAGCATAGCGACGCTGCGTGTCACGATTCCGTTACCTTGTACCTTAGATGATAACCAATAACCCACCTCCACCTTGTTTAATAATGGGTCAATGGTGTTAAAACTAATGTTTCCTACCAAATCACCATGATAAATCATGGCGCACACCAAAGATTTGCCGTCTGCATAATCGTGCAGTGATTGAGTAATAAACTGCTGGAAAAAAGCGTCTGAGTCAGCGTGATGTGGCCATGCCAACCATTGTGCTAAATAATCACGTTGCTCGCTCACGATCTGCATATACTGCTTTGCAAAAGAGGGCTGCACTAACGCACGTTCAATGTCGTCATCAACTTTTAAGGTAAACACCACATTGCTCCTTTCAACATGTAACTTACAGATTAATCGAAATATTTTCTTTTGACGAAGAACCAGTTATACCCGATTGGTGAGATTTCACAATGGCCGATTGGTATGCAGGATGGATATTTGCGCAGAATCGCTTGGTTTACGCCGCATAAACTGAGACAATCCGCCAGTAATTCTCATATCAAATGGCTCATTATGAAAATCTTAGTTCGAAACCTTGACCGTGACACCATTGAACACGACGTACGAAAACTGTTTCTAGGCTACGGCCGCGTTGTAGAGTGTACTCTGGTATTAGATAAGGAAACGGGTAAGTCTAAAGGCTTCGCATTCGTAGATATGCCAAACGAAGACGAAGCGAAAGTGGCGATCAAAGAGCTGAATCTTACCATGTTCAAAGGCAGTAAGATTCGCGTGAAGTTTGCAGGTCACTAATTTACCGGTCACTAAGACCAATAAG
>ASHK01000837.1 GCA_000695745.1 Vibrio madracius
CCAAACTTTGTTCCAGTGACAGTCTTCTATCACCATATCTACGACGCCATCAAGAATATTAGTTAGGTTCTCTTTGATGTCGACGTCTAGGTCGATGGTATTTGATAAGAAGTTAGAATACTGACAGACAACGTGGTTAAGTACTTCATCAACTAAATCTTCTCGTGTCGGGAAGTAGTTGAAGACAGTCGCGACTGAAACTTGGGCGATTTCGGCGATATCCGCATGACCACCACGACCAATGCCGCGTTTGGCGAATACTTCTAGAGCAATCTCCATCAATTGTAACTTGCGCTTTTGTGGAGATAAGCGGGTTCTAGGTCTTTTAACTATTGAGTCCATAATATTTCCTTGCCAACGTTGGTAGGGCTGGTAACTCTAGGAGTATGTCCAACTGCGCCCTGTTTGTTATACAGAGTCATAGATTTGATCCAATACAGAGATTGTTATACACAATAACTGGCACATTAATGTTAGTTTTTGGTTAACAATTTCCATTTTGGAAATCGAGTGCTCTATTTTTTCTTTTGTTTAATAAGTGTAATGGTGCATATGTGCCTTGGTCAATAGTCACACACTGATAATTTTCATAATTAGCATTAATTTACCTGCATATCACACTTTGTGCTGAAAGCGTCATATTCTTTCAACAGTAGGCGTTAACAAAGATTCATTCTGGTTTATACCAGTACACGAATATGACACCGAACTTTCGCCTGATTTTTATCCTGAGCCAGAAAGTGATACCATACCGCGCAAATGTGAACGCTTGGCGTTTCTTTTAAAAAATGGCGTGGTCTTTTTTTTAGAGGATATAGCCTGTGTTGCCGCGGCAACCGAGTTAACTAATCAACATCGAGAAAGATATGAAACATACTGTTGAAGTCATGATCTCTGAGCAAGAAGTTCATGAGCGTGTAAAAGTGCTAGGTAAAGAAATTACTGAATACTACAAAGGTAGCGAAGACTTAGTCATGGTTGGCTTGCTACGTGGCTCTTTCGTCTTTATGGCGGATTTAGCTCGTGCTATCGAGCTTACTCACTCAGTAGACTTTATGACGGCATCAAGTTATGGCAATACGATGGAGAGCTCACGTGACGTGCGCATCCTGAAAGATCTAGATGATGACATTAAGGGTAAAGACATTCTGCTGGTGGAAGACATTATCGATACTGGTAATACCTTAAACAAAGTGAAAGAGATTCTATCACTACGTGAACCAAACTCGATTCAGATCTGTACCCTGCTAGACAAACCATCACGCCGTGAAGTTGATGTTGACGTAAAATGGATTGGTTTTGAAATTCCCGATGAGTTCGTAGTGGGTGTGGGTATCGATTACGCGCAGAAATATCGTCACTTACCTTACATTGGTAAAGTAGTACCTCAGGAATAACCCTAGTTGTACAAATATAAAAAATGCCCATCTCTGTGAGATGGGCATTTTTCTAAAGACTGAATTATTTGAGTACTTCGGTACTCAAAATTTTCGACATAGCAGCTTGGTAATTGACTTCTAGACTCTCTCTGCTCGAGCAGCGTACACCGAGATCTTGTAACTTACCATCACCGATACCATAAACCACACCATGAACTTCAACCTCTTGGCCTCGTTCCCAAGCGTTTTGCATAACGGTCGAATTACCCAAGTTGTACACCTGCTCAGCGACGTTAATCTCACAGAGTTTATCGCCCCACATATCACGTGGTAGTTCGCCAAGCCAGTTACGATGTTTTAAGTACAAATCGCGGATATGAAGCAGCCAGTTGTTGATAAGTCCAAGCTGTGGGTTATCAATAGCTGCATTTACACCGCCACAGCCATAGTGACCACAAACAATGATGTGTTTGACTTTTAGTACATCCACCGCGTACTGCACCACGGATAGACAATTAAGGTCAGTATGGATGACTTGGTTAGCGACGTTACGGTGAACAAAGAGCTCGCCTGAATATAACCCTGTTAAGCGCTCCGCTGGTACTCGACTGTCAGAACAGCCAATCCATAGGAATCCAAGGGTTTTGGCCTTCCTCTAGCTTTGCGAAATACTCTGGTCTTTCAGAGCGAATTTCTTCAGACCACTTTGAATTGTTGTCAAAGAGTTGTTTGATTTCCGGCATGATACTTCCCTTCAATAATTCGAGATACTATACACAATGTTACAAATTGAATCTCGAAAAAAAAGTATCAAAATGTACTCATCTGACGTGTTCATGTACCTAAAATCAGTGACTTAACGATTGAGTGAAAAAAACGTATATCTTATGAGAATTGAATGACTTTTATTAGTTATTAACTTATTGTCACATTTGTTATGGTGAGGCAATTTTTTGGTTATTTTTAGGGATGATAATGAAGTTAGGGCGTCGTTTTGAAGAGCTTGACCTCAAAGGGGATGTATTCGGTGGAGTGACAACCGCGATTATTTCGTTGCCTCTGGCCTTAGCGTTTGGAGTCGCATCTGGCGCTGGAGCAGAAGCGGGACTTTGGGGGGCGATTATGGTGGGGTTGTTTGCCTCATTATTCGGTGGTTCTTCCAGTCTTATTTCTGAGCCCACCGGTCCTATGACGGTAATTATGACCGCTGTCTTAACTGCTATGATGGCTAAGTATCCGGAAACGGGAATGGCAATGACGTTCACTGTTGTCATGATGGCGGGTATTTTTCAAATCTTACTTGGCACGTTAAAACTTGGAAAATACGTTACCTTGATGCCGTATAGTGTTGTGTCAGGGTTTATGTCGTGGATAGGCGTGATTCTGGTGATTTTGCAGTTGGCGCCTCTATTGGGACAAGCTGCACCTGCAGGTGGGGTCATTGGGACCATTAAAGCGTTACCTGAGCTGTTTGCCAATATTGATTTTTCAGAGCTGTTTCTTGGACTACTGACACTAGCCATTCTGTTTTTGTTCCCGAAAAAATATCGTCAACATGTGCCCCCGCAACTTGTTGCCCTGGTGGTCGTCACTGTGATTTCTATGTTGTTTTTCAGTAGTGAAAGTATTCGTAGAATTGGCGAGATCCCTGCAGGCTTACCGTCTTTGGTCATACCGCATTTTAATGCTGACATGCTGACAACCATGCTTATTGATGCGCTTGTACTTGGTACATTAGGGTGTATTGATACCTTGTTAACGGCAGTTATTGCTGATTCTCTTACTCGTAAAGAGCATGATTCAGATAAGGAGCTACGCGGGCAAGGGCTAGCGAACCTTGTCGCGGGTTTGTTTGGCGCATTGCCGGGTGCTGGTGCCACAATGGGAACGGTGACCAACATCCAAGTTGGGGCTCGTTCGCCCTTATCAGGCGTAGTTCGTGCCTTGGTGTTGGCCTTGGTGGTGTTAGTGGCTAGTGGACTCACTGAGCCAATTCCAATGGCCGTGTTGGCTGGTATCGCAGTTTATGTTGGTTTCAACATACTGGATTGGAGTTTTATTCAGCGAGCGCACAAGGTGAGTTTAGCCGGCATGGCGATTATGTATGGCGTTATGCTGCTGACGGTTTTTGTTGACCTGATTGTTGCTGTTGGCCTTGGCGTGTTTATCTCGAACATTATTATTATTGAAAGATTGAGCCGCGAACAAGCGCGTCAGGTAAAAGCGATCAGTGATGCCGATGATGACGATGTGCCGTTAAGTGAATCCGAGAGAGATCTGTTAGAACAAACCCAAGGAAAAGTACTGTTTTTCTACTTATCAGGACCAATGATCTTTAGTGTTTCCAAAGCGATTTCACGCCAACATTCTAGTATTGCTGATTACCAAGCGATGATACTTGATCTTACCGATGTTCCTATGATCGATGTGACGGTTGGACTTGCGCTGGAAAACGCTATCAAGGATGCCAAGGATGCGAATTGTGAGGTATACCTGTTATGCCCAAATGTACAAACGCGACAGCAATTAGATAAATTCCACGTTATTGACCTGGTACCAGATGGCAATATCTATCAGCAGCGAGAGCATGCACTGGATGCCGCACATAAGGCGACAGCGTAATGGGTTGAAAAAGCGAGTATTCAATATGCTCGTTTTTTATGTGCAATTTATCACCAACACTTGAAAAGTGGAGCCATCATCATCATGTGTAGGTACATATTCAAATTTTTCGATATCATTGGAAATATCAAACTATTTCAATGACGCATTCTTCGGTGCAAATTATGATCGCATTAGAAATTGAGCAGTTAAGAAAGACATACGCAGGTGGTTTTGAAGCGCTTAAAGGCGTGAGTCTTCAAGTTGAGCAAGGGGACTTTTATGCCTTGCTTGGGCCCAATGGTGCGGGTAAATCCACTACCATAGGTATCATTACGTCCCTCGTTAACAAAACATCCGGCAAAGTCTCAGTGTTTGGTCACGATATAGACAATGAGCTTGAGTTGGCAAAGCAACAGCTTGGTCTGGTGCCACAAGAGTTTAACTTTAACCAGTTTGAGACAGTTGAGCAGATCGTTCTTCAGCAAGCGGGGTATTACGGCGTCACTAAAGACGTAGCGAAACAGCGCGCGCAAAAGTATCTCTCTCAACTCGATCTTTGGGACAAGCGAAGCGAACGAGCACGTAATCTATCAGGCGGAATGAAACGGCGGCTGATGATTGCGCGTGCTTTGATGCATGAGCCTAAATTACTGATTCTCGATGAACCGACGGCGGGTGTTGATATTGAACTTCGCCGTTCAATGTGGAATTTCCTTAAAGAGATCAATCGACAGGGTATTACCATTATCCTGACAACTCACTACCTTGAAGAGGCGGAGCTACTTTGTCGTAATATTGGCATTATCCAGCGAGGTGAACTGATTGAAAACACCTCGATGAAAGCTTTGCTTAATAAGCTAGATGTAGAAACCTTTATTCTTGATATTGACTCAGAGGCTGAAGTTCCCGCGCTACAAGGTGTAAAAGCACAAAGTCTAGTAAATGGTTCTCTTGAGATTGAAATTGAGAAAACTCAGGGTTGAACCACATTTTTACTCAGCTTTCTGATGCCGGCATTAAGGTGCTGTCAATGAGGAACAAAGCCAATCGACTTGAAGAGTTGTTTGTTTCTATTGTACGAAATCAAACGGAGGCAAACTGATGAACTTGTACGGTTTGTATTGGACGGCGTTTAAGAGTCTACTGACTAAAGAAATTAACCGCTTTACACGAATTTGGGTACAAACGTTAGTCCCGCCAGCGATTACCATGACACTCTACTTCATCATCTTCGGCAGCCTGATTGGTTCTCGAATCGGTGAAATGAACGGTTTTAGTTACATGGAGTATATTGTTCCTGGTCTTATCATGATGTCGGTGATTACCAACTCATATTCGAACGTTGCTTCATCTTTCTTTAGTGCTAAATTTCAACGCAATATCGAAGAACTACTTGTCGCACCAGTTCCGAATTACGTCATCATTGCGGGTTTTGTCATGGGGGGTGTTGTACGTGGCTTGTTAGTCGGCACAATAGTGACGTTTGTCTCGCTGTTTTTTGTTGATTTACAAGTAGAGCACTGGGCAGTGATTATCGCTACGGTGTTTATGACGTCGGTAGTGTTCTCACTCGGCGGTCTCATAAATGCCGTGTATGCCAAGACCTTTGATGATATCTCGATCATTCCTACGTTCGTTTTGACACCACTGACGTATTTAGGCGGGGTATTTTACTCGATCAGTCTACTTCCTGAATTTTGGCAAAGCGTATCCAAGATCAATCCAATTGTTTATATGGTTAACGCTTTCCGTTACGGTTTCTTGGGTGTGTCGGATGTAGGGATTGTGACATCTTTTGGCGTACTCTTGGTGTTTATCGTGGTACTTTATGCAGTAGCCCATCATTTGGTGACTAAGGGTATTGGCCTTAGAAGCTAGAATGTGATTCTAGCGTAATACACTGATATGTGATCAATGAAGTGGTAGCAGTAGCTGCCACTTTTTGTTTCAGTCGAGACAAGGACGACAAATGCAACTGCCTGCGCAATTACAACACGATGCTCAATCAGCGTTTGAGCGAATTCAACAATCCTATTCCGACCTATCCCATTGGACTCCAGATCGACAACAACAGCTGAAGTACGTCATGGCGATGAGCTGTTTTGTAGAAGAGTCACTACTGAAGGATGAAGGGCTGTTTGCTGAGCTGCCTGAAATGCTTTCGCATCAGAGTCGAGCAGAGAACTATCGAGTGCGATTGGCTGCTCAACTTGAGGCTTGTAGTAGTGAAATAGAAGGTCACCGTGTGTTACGTCGATTCCGTAATCGAGAAATGACGTACATTGCGTGGCGTGATTTTATTCATGATTGGAGTCTAGAACAAAGTCTGCACCATCTTTCTATGTTAGCGGAAGCGATGATCTTTGAGACCTACCAATGGCAATATCAAGCGTGTTGCGCAGAATGGGGTACGCCGTGCAATGCAGAGGGTGAAGCGCAGCCAATGCTGATTATCGGTATGGGGAAACTCGGAGGCGGTGAGCTGAACTTCTCATCGGATATCGATCTTATTTTCACTTACCCAGAGAACGGCGAAACGCAGGGTACGCGTCGCTCAATTGCTAATGCTCAGTTCTTTACACGTTTAGGGCAGCGCATCATCAAAGCGCTAGATCAACAGACGTTTGATGGTTTCTGTTATCGAGTGGATATGAGACTGCGTCCGTTTGGTGAAAGCGGGCCGTTGGTGATGAGTTATGCCGCACTGGAGGACTACTATCAAGAGCAAGGCCGAGATTGGGAACGGTATGCGATGGTGAAAGCACGTGTAATGGGCAGTGAAATGTATCCACAATACCAAGAGCTGCGCAAAATGTTGCGTCCATTTGTGTTTCGCCGTTATATCGACTTTAGCGCCATTCAGTCTTTAAGGCGTATGAAATCGATGATCAGTAGTGAAGTTCGTCGTCGAGGGCTAGGTAACAATATCAAGCTCGGCCCTGGCGGCATTCGTGAAGTCGAGTTCATTGCCCAAGTGTTCCAGTTAATTCGTGGCGGACGTGAACCTAGTTTACGAGGCAGAGGGTTACTAGAAACGTTAAACGCGATAGAGACGTTATCGTTATTAGAACCAGAGAAAGTTCAGCAGTTAAGGTCGGCATACTGCTTCTTGCGTCGCTTAGAGAACTTATTGCAAGCCATGGCGGATAAGCAGAC
>ASHK01000838.1 GCA_000695745.1 Vibrio madracius
AAAGAACCCTAACGGACTAGTCGAATAACTCACCAACAAATTCTTGGTGTTTTGATAATGGTCGAGAGCCAGTTTATGAGTTTCTCGTCCAATGCCCGACTTCTTGTAACCACCAAATGCAGCGTGTGCAGGGTAAGCATGATAACAATTCACCCAAACCCTTCCTGCTTGAATCTCGCGCCCCATGCGATACGCTAAATTACCATTGCGAGTCCACACCCCAGCGCCAAGACCATTATTCCGTGTCGTTAGCGATTCGCAATGCGTCGGCTTCATCTTTAAAGGTGGTAATCGCAATAACAGGCCCAAAGATCTCTTCTTGGAATACTCGCATTTTGTTGTTACCTGCCAGCATAGTAGGCTGGATGTAATAGCCATCTTGCAAATCACCTTCTTGCTTGTTCATATCGCCACCAATGATGACTTTAGCGCCCTCTTGACGACCTATTTCAAGATAACTCATGATCTTATCAAATTGCTCTTGTGATGCTTGGGCACCGACTTGTGTGGTCACATCTAGAGGGTTACCTTGCTTTATCGTGGCTGAACGTTCTTCAAGCTTAGCAATAAATTTATCGTAAATAGACTCTTGAACCAGTACTCGAGATGGGCAAGTACATACTTCGCCTTGGTTAAAGAACGCCAATAGTGTCCCTTCAATACACTTATCTAAGAAATCGTCGTCCTTATCAAAGATGTCTTCGAAATAGACGTTAGGAGACTTACCACCCAGTTCGACCGTCGAAGGGATCAAGCTTTCCGCGGCACACTTTAATATATGATGACCAATTTCCGTTGAACCAGTAAATGCAAGTTTGTTAATACGCTCACTGGTTGCTAACGCCTGCCCAGCTTCTGCACCATAACCGTTGACAATGTTGACCACGCCAGCAGGAATCAAGTGACCGATTTTTTCCATAAGCATTAAAATAGACGCTGGCGTTTGCTCTGCAGGCTTAAGTACCACGCAGCACCCTGCTGCTAATGCCGGTGCCAGTTTCCAAGCGGCCATTAACATTGGGAAGTTCCAAGGGATGATCTGACCGACAACGCCTACTGGTTCTGGAAAGTGATAACTTGCTGTATTGGCATCAATATCGGCAGCAGACCCTTCTTGCGCACGAATACAGCCAGCAAAATACCGGAAGTGATCAACGGCTAGTGGAAGATCCGCAGCTAAGGTTTCACGCACTGGCTTGCCGTTTTCCCACGTTTCTGCCACAGCGAGCTCTTCAATATGCGCCTCGATGGTGTCGGCTATTTTTAACAGTACGTTGGAGCGCTCAGTCACGCTGGTTTTGCCCCAAGCGTCTTTCGCTGCATGAGCAGCATCCAGCGCTAAGTTAATATCAGCGCTATCGGAACGAGGTACTTCACAAAAGACTTTACCGTTAACAGGCGAAGTATTTGGGAAATATTGCCCGTTGACCGGAGCTACCCATTCACCGCCGATAAAATTTTCATACCGAGACTTATAGCTAACAACTGAGTTTTCCGTTCCTGGTTGTGCGTAAATCATGTCGATTCCTTTTATAGTTTTATCAAAATGTTGGAAGTGCCTCGTTCATGAGGCGTGAGCGAACCTTGTCAGTAGACATTGTGACAAGGGCAAAATTTACACCAAGGAACAGCTAAGAAATGTTATCATTCTGTAAATTAATGATTAATAATAGTTTTGACTTTAGTTAACAAAATCAATAGTTGTAGATGCTCAACGGAATCCTGTCCCATTTTCGAGCATGTTGTCACAGTGAACTGCTACAAAATGGAGCACTCATGTTAGTCAGTCATACCAACAATGAAAAAGCATGGCTTAAGGATTCTTGGAAACGCAGTATTCAAGCGGGTTTAAGCAGCCGCCGTTTACCTGAAGATCATCGCCTGACTCAATCCGAGGTGTCAGAGAGGATAGAGAGACATCAAACTCTGATACAAGTGGTGGAAACTCATGCCTACCCTTTGTTTTGCCAAATTTTTTCTCGAACAGACAGCCGATTGATCTTAGCGGATCCAAGTGGTGCCATAGTAAAAACATGGGGACAAAAACGGTTTCGAGAAAAGCTAACTGAAATCGCACTTGATCAAGGAGTACTGTGGGATGAGGACCTCAAAGGGACCAACGCTATTGGTACTGCACTTGTGGCGCAACGGCCAATA
>ASHK01000839.1 GCA_000695745.1 Vibrio madracius
CTTGATAATCTCGACAAAGCGATCCTAAAAACGCTAATGGAAGATGCCCGTCGCCCTTATGCAGAGATGGCGAAGCAGTTTGATGTCAGTCCTGCCACTATCCATGTACGCATCGAAAAAATGAAAGCGGCTGGAATTATCGAGGGGACCGAGGTGGTTGTGAACACCAAAAAGCTCGGCTACGACGTCTGCTGCTTCATCGGTATTAACCTTTACGCAGCGCGTGACTACCATTCTGCACTAGAGAAGCTGAATGCCTTAGATGAAGTGGTCGAAGCCTATTACACCACGGGGGCGTATAACATTTTCGTGAAGTTGATGTGTCGCTCAATTGAAGAATTGCAGCACGTGTTAATCAATAAGCTGCAAGCGATTGAAGAGGTGCAATCGACGGAGACATTGATCTCGTTGCAGAATCCGATCAGTCGCAATGTGAATCCTTAGGGTTCGTGTGGGCCGCATATCGATTCCGGCCTGCGCAGGCGCGCAGCTAGCGTAATGATGGAGTATTCAAGATTCCACCAAACCCAAAAAGGCGCTCTTTAGAGCGCCTTTTTACTCTCCCAAGTGAAGGATTACACCCACTTAGTCTTAGTCGCCTCTTTCACTGCAGACATAACCAACGTCGGTAGTGATGCTGCCATAATGACACCGAATAAGTGGCCTACTGCTAGGGCTTCCGTGTTGAAGATTAGATGACCTAGACCTGTGTAGATAACCCCTAGCGATAAAGTCGCTGACACTGCTACTGCACCTAATAGGTACGGGTTGGTGAATGGGTTTCTGCGGTATAGCGACGTAAAGGTACGTGAGTCAAATAGGTGCCAAAGCTGAGCAAACACCAACATCGCAAATGCCATTGTCTGTGCGTAGTTCGCTGAGAAACCGTTCGTCAATGCCCAATTAAACGCCATGTAGCTCATGCCACCCAATGCCAGACCACGAGTCAGGATACGAGTACCTAAGTGGTCGCTAAAGAAGCTCTCGTTACGTTTGCGAGGCTGACGCTCCATCAGGTCTTTCTCTTCTGGCTCAACACCTAATGCCAGTGCTGGCAAACCATCCGAGACTAAGTTGATCCATAGAATCATCAGTGGTGTTAGCGGCAAGATCGTCTCTGGCCCCATCATTAAGAACGCGAACAAGATAACCGATACTTCACCAACGTTCGCTGTCAGAGCCTGACGGATGAACTTACGAAGGTTATCAAAGATTTGACGACCTTGGCGTACCGCTTTCACGATAGTGCTGAAGTTGTCATCCAGTAAGATAAGGTCACCTGAGTCTTTCGCAACCGACGTACCGGTAATCCCCATGGCAACGCCAATGTCTGCGCGGCGCAGTGCTGGCGCATCATTCACACCATCACCCGTCATCGCAGCCACTTCATTGTTGAACTGTTGAGCTTGAACAATACGTAACTTGTGCTCTGGCGTTACACGGGCAAATACCGCAACTTCTGGGCAGATTTGACGAAGTTTGTCATCGTCCATTTCATCAAGCTCAGCCCCCGTCACAACTAAGTCTTGCTCACTGCGAATGATACCGATATCACGGGCAATAGCCGCAGCAGTCAGCGCGTGGTCACCAGTGATCATTACCGTTCTTACCCCTGCTTGGTAACAGCTTTCAATGGCATCGCGTACTTCTGGACGCGGTGGATCCATGATGCCGTATAGACCAAGTACAGTAATGTCTTTTTCAAGCTCTTCGAAGTCTCGCTCCAAATCAGCTTCCGTCAGCGCCTTATAACCAACCGCCAAAGTGCGCAGTGCATCTTGAGCAAAGTTCTGAATCGCTGCTTCGTAATTAGCCACAATCTCTTCGCTTGCACTTGCCGCTAGCGCCAGGTTGCCGTCTGTAGCTGTTGATGTATGGTCGACTAACATACCGTCAACCATAAAGCTTGCTGCATTACGAAGAATCACATCGGGAGCCCCTTTAATCGCAAGGAAGTGGTTACCCTCTGGATCTTTAACAATCACCGAAGCCATCTTACGAGAAGAATCGAATGGGAACTTCTCTACAATTGAATAGCCACCTGAGGTCAGCATCTCTGATTGGTTAAGACCTGCCTTCGCGGCCGCGACAATCAATGCGCCTTCAGTTGGGTTACCACGAACCGTCGACTTGTCGCCATCCATGATGTATTCAGAGTCATTACATAGTGTTGCAACCACTAAGCCTTTCATCATTTCTGGGCTTTGTTTTGCATCTGTGTTGTGCGATAGCGGCTTAAATTGACCTTCAGGGCTGAAGCCTTTACCACTTACTTCCCAATAGCGACCGCTTGCATCGTAGGCCTTCATCACCTGCATCTGGTTTTGGGTTAGCGTTCCTGTTTTGTCTGAGCAAATCACCGTGGTAGAGCCTAGGGTCTCAATCGCTGCCAACTGCTTAGCGAGCGCATTGTTCTTCACCATGCGAGTCGAACCCATGGTCAGAACGATGGTGATAACCGTAGGAAGCCCCTCAGGAATGGCTGCAACAGACAGTGAGATACCCGTGTTTAATATCTCTAGCCAAGGCATGCCATAGAAAAGACCAATTGCACATACCACAGCGACAACACCAAGTGCTACGAACATCAAGGTTTTTGCAATGGTGTCCATGCGTTGCTGCATTGGCGTTTTAGTTTCTTCCGTGTTCGCCATTAGGTCAGCAATGTGACCCACTTCGGTCTGCATTCCTGTCGCTACAACTAAACCTAGGCCTGTGCCCGACGTCACCATGGTTGTC
>ASHK01000840.1 GCA_000695745.1 Vibrio madracius
TGTAGATATTGTTTAGCAATAGAGCATTTCAATGCTCGACTGTACTTGGACATAAAAAGACCCCCAATAATTGGTGTCCAACTATTGGGGGTCAGTTCAGTCGGAGGTTTTTTTATTTTGAATCGCTATCGGAAGCGCTACAGATTCGAGTTTTCGATGCGATTTGCCCGTCTCAAACTCAATCGATTCTGTTGCCGCGATTTGACTAACATTACTAAATCGCCCGGCAAGAATAGGCATGAGTTGTTGGCAAACCTGTTGAGTCATGGCTTCTAACATCCATGTCGTCATCGAGTCGGTTTCTGGTTTGCCTGCATACTGATAGGTTGTCGTTCGAAATAAAATCCCATCGTTCAAGGCTAGATGCATATCCGAAATCGTGATTTTAGGATCAATCTGTCTGAATTGAGTGTGGGCTAAATCACGGTTGAGTTGACCCAAAATTTCTGGTGTTAATGTTTCAGACAACGCTGCGCTGCTCATGACCGCCGCTAAACTCAAAATCATTAAACGCTTCACCGAACTCTCCCTACACCCAATTCATTACATCATAAACCATATCGTCATAGCGCAGAGTATCAAGAGTCAAAAACTAAACTTGTAACGATGTGTTGTTTTCAGTCTCTGAGCGATATTTGGGTTTCTTGCGTATGTAGAGCTTACGTTGAATGGTAGCGACAACCTCACCATGTTTATTGTGAATATGGGTGATGAACTCAGGAAAACACTTGTCCCCGGTCGCCGTACTGTTCAGGATACTGTCTAGCATATCCTGACTGACAATAAACTCTGCATTTAAGTCAGAAAAACCTGGTTTGATAAAGTCGATACTCGCTTCTTTGTCCCATACAAAATACTGTTCGCGTAGAATGCCCATCAACATTAACGAATAAATCGGGTCCGTCATCGCAAAGATACTGCCTCCAAACTGCGAACGGTTGGCATTCTTGTTCCACCACTTTAGTTTTAACCGAACTTTTACTGAACGAAAATCATCACTAATTTCAGTGATTTTAATTCCAGCTCCCCAAAATGGTGGCCATATATTCAAGGCAAATTTTACATACTTAGGCTTATATATCTTCGCTAATCGTTTATCCATAACACGAAATCCAATACAACATGTAAATAAATTGTAACTGGTCAGATGTGTTTGTAAAGTGACACAGTTCGCCTTCTATGTTAATACTTAGTAACCCTTTGAAGTTCGAGGTTTATTGTTGCGCCGTAGTACCCTATAATGAACAAATTACTGAAATCTGTCGATTGCTGCAGATCATTACAGGAAAGTTTATGTCAGACAATAACAAGGCACTTAAA
>ASHK01000841.1 GCA_000695745.1 Vibrio madracius
AGTTTAGTTTTGCAGAGTACGCTATATGCATAACCCTTTCCATAGATGTTGGAGTAATAAGCCCTGGATGTTGCATCAAGCTAATATACCAAGCTAGTTGCGCTAAAAGTGCGTTATGATTCTCGGGTTCTTTCCTTGGATTATAGAGGTGAATATCAGAGAGCTCCAAGCAGGCAGGAACATTCTGAACAAACAATTTTAGTGATTTAGACAGGTCACTTTGCTCCTTATCTTGAAGTAAATCCCAGTTCCCAGATTCTTTCGAGTCAAGGTCTTTTATCTGCTGCGATGAAAATTTATGCACATTAGTCAGGTATTCAACTCTATCTTCATTACTCGCGTTGATTGATATCAAGTAAAAAGCTGCATACCTATCTTTGAAGTACCTGACCTCATAAGGATTTCTAAAAGCATCTATAACGATACATGTAGAGCGCTGGTTCATTTTATCAGCACGACGAATTGACTTAATAACCCTATCGATAATCTTGGGTATTTCGAGAAGGTTCTTAACATCAAATGAATCTTCTAACGTTGATTTTAGTTTGCCATGCATCCTAATAGAATTACCAGCATGCTGATAAAGCTTGGTATAGGCACCTTCCTCAAAATCACACTGCAACTGTTTTTAAAAGCCTTTGAAAACAACTTATACTTTATCAGTAACCTCTGGATGTCACTCCCTGGCAAGGACGGCATTACACCTCCATTGAGCCAATAATCAGATACCGCTGCCATCTGGCGATTCGTTTAGCGCGATTCTCAAAATTCACGGCCTTGAGAGTTTTCTTAACTTTGTTTTCATCCTCGTCAAGAACTCCACTGACAAAAGAAACTAGATCACTGTGTGAGGCAGCGATTACCATAGCGCTTATCAAATCACTTATTTTGATGGGTAAAAAGGAGGGAAAGTGCTTTTGCGCATAATGTTTTGCAATGTCATATCGCTTTTGACTAAGAGATGATAACTCATACCCTTCGACATGCTGTAAGTCTTGAATTGAAGGGAATTTGTTAACTTTTCTATCCAACAATGTCGTTGTGGTAGTACACCCACTTCCCGTTCTGCCTGTTAAACCAAGTACGATAAAGTCACTTCTCTGTTCAACTAATATATCGAAAGGGTTATTACTCTTTGCCATTGCCCATAACTTCCTTTGTTTGATTTACTACCTTGATAAATTATTAACAAGTTTACTCGCTATGCATAAAATGGAGTATGAGTCAGTTCTCACATCTAATCCTTTTCTAGCTGAATTACCCTCTTAACCTAACAAACTCAACTCTTTAAACAGAGCATTTACTCGTTGCCTTGGTAAACCTAACTCACGTGCAATGGCTGATTGATTAATTTTTGTACCTGACGACTTCTGTTGGGCTACTAGCTGTTCAAGCTTACTTCGCAAATTTTGGTTTGCTCCATAACCTTTAGCTGGGCCATTCTTCGGCACTGGCAACGCATCAATTGTCAGCGTAGCCTCCAGCCTAGACACCATATTTGCAAACGTCATCATGATCTCAATATCCGTCGCATTATCCAACCATACATTGTAATCTTTCGTTAGCCAGCAATAAGCCTCTGATTCATCAAAATCGGCCAAAATCTTGAGAACCCAGTCCGATAGTTCATCAAGCTCTTCTCCTAATTCAGGAAATCGAAATTTAGCCGCTGCCATTGGATAGATTGACTTCAGAGCTTCAACTATTGCTTCTG
>ASHK01000842.1 GCA_000695745.1 Vibrio madracius
AACTAAAAATATTCGAGCCGAGGACGCCGCCTCTTCTGCAGTGTTAATCAATGTATTCCGTAGTATTGGTGGCTCAATGGGCACCGCGATATTGTCGACTTATTTCACGACCAGGATCTATTTTCATCTCGACTCAATCAAATCCACCTTAACCACAGGTAGTCAGCAGTTTTATCACTACCTCGACAAAGTAAAGCATCTACTCGTTAATCAGGGGCTGCCTTCTGACAGCACCAATGTCCAACAAACTGCAGTGAGCATTCTTGGCGAGAGGGTGGCCATTCAATCGCAAATTATGGCTTTTAACGACCTGTTCATGATTATGGGGGGCATGGATGCTCGCCACCGCAATCATGGTGTTGTGTTCAAACCGTGATTTTCAACTTTCGACTGAAAAAGAGGAAACAAAGCATGAATGATAAAACATCGATGAGTGTCTGGAGCTATCTGCTGTCTTCAGAAGCAAGAATGACCATCATAGCCCCGATCTTGATTTATAACGTGACGTTTTGGGGAGTCGGCGCTGGAGCGGCGCTGATAGCCACAGCGTGTTACTCCGCCTTGCTGGAGTTGTTCACTAAACGAAGTGGATCTTTGTCGATTATCGCGCTGATTTTGGTGTCCGGCACGATTCATTATCTTTACTTGCATGGCTATACCTTGTTCGGAATTGATAGAGAAAGTGTTTTTCTATCAATGGGAGGATCGCTGTCCGTCATTATTGTGTTTGGATTCTACTCAATGATTGGCCGGCCTGTGGTTCGCACTCAGGCGGAAAATGCGCTCCCTCGCTTGTTGCAGTTGCCGGTCTACGGTTCCAAGAAATATGCCCAAGTTTGGCAGGAGATATCGTTGGTCTGGATTCTCGCATATGCCCTGAAAGCGTTGTTAGTGATTAAGTTTTCCCACGATATGCCGGATTACAGCGACTATCTTTGTTTTCATTGGTGCGTGGCCGCTGACGCTGGCGATGATTGCTTTTAGTTTTTATTGGCCCGGATTTCGTTGGTCGTCGAAAACAAGCGGATAAATTCGTTCCGTTACTAGGCGTCAAACTATAAAAAGATAAACTCAACGAGGTACTATATGAATCAACTAGTTAACCCTTCAATTGTGCTTGATAATCATCCACAAGGTGCTGCAACAACGAGCAATTTCCGCATCGCCAATCAGCCGATTCGTCAACTAAAGGCGGGCGAATTCTTAATTGAAAATATTTGGCTTTCAATGGACCCATATACGCGACCTCGCTTGAACGAAAATACCGCGTATGTAGAGCCAATCAAGTTGGGACAGGTGATTCAGGGAGAAACCATTGGCAAGGTCGTCGAAAGTAACAGCCCCAAATATCAGGTAGGTGATAGCGTGTTCACGTTTTCAGGTTGGCAAAAGTACTGTATCGCTAACGATGCCGATTTTTATGACGTATCGATTGCCGGACACGCAGCTGCCGCCAACGATCTTTTTGAGTGTAGCAGGCACTCCGGGTCGAGCCGCGTATTTTGGTTTGAATAAAATCGGAAAGCCTAGAGCCGGTGAAACTATGGYGGTCTCGGCCGCGTCAGGCGCTGTGGGCTCAGTCGCAGGTCAGCTGGGTAAAATGGCGGGCTGTCGAGTTGTCGGTATTGCAGGTAGCGAAGAAAAGTGTCGTTATGTCATTGATGAACTGGGTTTCGATGCTTGCGTCAATTACAAGTCTGACCGTTTCAGTGAGGAAATTGGCGCAGCTTGTCCGAATGGTGTGGACATCTACTTTGAAAATGTCGGAGGACGTATTTCATCATTAGTAGCACGTCATCTTAATGACGGCGCTAGGGTACCGATTTGCGGTAGTGCTGCTTTATATAACAAGGGTAAAGATGTCGATGCTTTGGCGTTATCGCGTTTTTATTCATCATTACCAAGCGCGCCGGAAAATCGCTTTTTTCTGGTCACCGAATGGGTTAACGATTTTGCCTACTCGATCAGTTGGCTGACGATGGCAGCGGAAAGCGGTCAGCTCAAATTTCGTGAAACGGTGACCGACGGATTGGAAAATGCACCACAGGCCTTTATTGATCTTTTGGAAGGGAAGCACTTCGGTAAACAGTTGGTTCGAGTTTAACGCTCTTCGCTTTTTTGATTGCTCGGTCGTGCTATGAAAAAATAATAAAGATCATTATACCACTGATATTATTGGCCCTGGCTGGAGGTGCCTACTGGTATTACTACGGCCGCTTTTTCCAGACCACCGACAATGCTTACGTTCAAACGGACATTACTAACGTCAGTTCGCGCATTAATGCGGAGGTGGTCAAAATCAACATTAAGGACAATCAGA
>ASHK01000843.1 GCA_000695745.1 Vibrio madracius
CTTCTGCTTCTGCTTCTGCTTCTGCTTCTGCTCTTTCAGTGTGGTGTTCCGCATCAGGTGTGGCAACCTCTTGCAAAGTCGCAAGTTCCGGTTCTACCACTTCAGGCGTTGTTTCTACTCTGGACTCTACATCACTATTTTCTTGCTGCGGTTGTTCGGCTTCAACGTCAGCGGATGTCTCTTGTTGTTTTTGCGGCGCTTGCTCTTCATCACCAAAACCAAGCCACGAGAGTAACCCGCGTTTTTCTTTTCTGTCATCTGAAACTATCCTGAATACTGTCTTTTCAAATGGTCTTAAATTCGGATTTGCTTAAAACGCTATCGATATACGACAAGCGATGCAAAAAATAATTGCGACAAAGCAGTGAAAACTTTAGTCAGAGATTGGTACACTTCGTCACTTATCCAATTAAGCTCTTTAATGAGCCCGTTATAGTAACACTTAATTGTCGGTCAAAAAATCTATGGTTAGACGTCACAAGCAAACTCCATCACAAAAACGTCCCAGAAGACGGCATCCCGGTCGGGAGTCACCCGCAATGGTAAGGCAGCTATGGGTAGTGTTCGCATCATTAGCGGCTTATGGCGTGGACGCAAGTTGCCAGTTCATGATGCTGAAGGACTTCGTCCAACCACTGATCGAGTCAAAGAGACGGTCTTTAACTGGTTAGCCCAAGATATTCCGCACGCGAAGGTGCTAGACCTGTTTGCAGGCTCAGGAAGCTTAGGGTTTGAAGCCGCTTCTCGACAGGCTGCACAAGTTACTATGATTGAGCTCAACGACAAAGCCTACAAACAACTTGTTAGTAACGTGGCACTGGTGAAGGCCGATAATATCGTCGCGCATCATGGCAATGCACTGAACTATTTAGACCAGCAAGGACAACCACATGATGTGGTGTTTATCGATCCACCATTTCGTAAAGGCTTGCTGCCAGAAGTGGTTCAAAAACTTGAAGATAATGGTTGGCTTGCTGACAATGCGTTAATCTATATTGAAACGGAAAAAGAACTGCAAATCGACACCATCCCTGAGCATTGGGATCCACTAAAAGAAAAAACAGCGGTCAGGTTTGTTATCGATTATTTGAGAGGGAAACAAAATGAAAGCACTGTTAATGCTGGCGAAGATCGCCTTTGGGTTTGTTTGGTTTGTATTGATACTGAATATTTTCCATCCATTCCCAGGAAAAGGCGCCATCGCATTGTATATTATGACAGCGTTTCTGTTCTTAATGCATGGTGTTCAGATGGCTATTTTCCTTGGTGCCTTTGGTGACAAGCTCAAGCTTGGTACATGGGAAAATACTCCATTCTCGCATTTGGTATTTTTGCTCTTCTCGATATTCGACAAAAGCACATGATGGGAACCACTGCCGACAAAGCTGAAGAAACCGAAGACAAATAAAAAAAGCCGCTTAAGCGGCTTTTTTTAACTTTCCATGTAGCTCTTTATTCCATCTAAGAACATCTGCGTCGAAATCATAACGAGCAGTAACCCCATTAATCGCTCCACTGCCTTTAGACCTCTTTCTCCTAACAGCTTATGGAAGAAGCTGTAGAACATCAAAATAAAGAAGTGCGCCCCCAAGCGATGAATACCGCAAAGGATAGCTCCATTAAACTGTTGGGGTTTTGCGTTGATAGCAACAGGATAGAAGCAATGACTGACGGTCCCGCAATCATGGGAATCGCCATCGGTACAATAAATGGTTCATCACCGGCCGCTAAGCCAGCGACACTGCCGGTTTGAGGAAAGATCATTCGTATCGCAATGATAAACAATATGATACCGCCAGAAATACTCAGTGTTTCTGGTTTCACATGAAGAAACGTCAGTATGCTCTGCCCTGCAAAAAGGAATAACATCAAAATGAGTAGAGCGAAGCATAACTCACGTACGAGAACTTTGCGCCTTCGTTTCGGGTCGAGGTGTTTTAAAATAGAGAGAATAACGGGAAGGTTGCCGAGCGGATCCATGATAAGAAACAACATGGTCGCCGCGGAGAGAATATCCATGAGTAGAGCCTGCTAACAAGAGGTTTGCGTGAAGTATAGCAGGCTTAGTTATCGTCTTTTAGTCGAAACAATCTCGTCTAGTGAGAACACACACGCTCAATATTGAGTTCCCATTGTCCCTGATTCTCAATCACTTTCTGTTTTTCAACAAAAAAGACCAACAAAGAATCAAGGTCGAAGCCCTCACGACTGCAAGTGCGAAAGCGTGCGTCTGCACCAAACTGTTCGATAACGGTTTGTTCTAATTGCTCGCGCGTCATCGGTTTGTCACGCAATAAGTTAAGTACTTTATGAGCATGGATGGATGCTGTCATGTCTTTATCCTCAAACAATCGTTCGCTAAATGTTAGCGCAGAAGTAAACCATACCGTGATGATCTACCTCAAACGCGCTCATTGTTAGTTCAAACGGCAGCTAACTGAGGGTAGAGGCTACGATCAAAGCGTGAGCTAAATAATAACTACCAGAGATGGCGTATCGAGCGCGGAGGGAGTGAAAGCGATATTTGTCCAGCGCTAATAAGACAGCCGAAAGGGCCATAGTGATGCCACCGAGAAATCCCAACAAGGACGAGATACTCCCTTGTACAAGCCATGCTTCACCAGCAGCACACACTAGGTGCACCAATGAAATGCCCATCACGGTAACAGGAACTAAAAATGAATCAAGACGAGGTAGAAGCAGAAAAAAAGTCACAATAGCAATACAAAGCATCAGTGCGGGAAGCCATAACACAAATTGACTGTTCACCTGCCCCCACATCGCCCAACTGTAAAACGCCTGGGCTACCAAGTACCCAATAAAGCTGAGTTTTGCAAACCGAGAGTATTGACCAACAACATCACTAAATAAGAAGGCACTCAATCCAATCAGTACCCATAGCTCATATTGCGTCGCTATATTTGACGTCACTAACAGTATAATCAGTAGACAATGAGTCAAAGCGC
>ASHK01000844.1 GCA_000695745.1 Vibrio madracius
GTTTGAAAAAAAGGTATTACACAGAGACATTGTCTATGAACTTCTTCTTGCGATGATCGTCACCGTTGCCATTGGTATTAGCTTAAGCTTAGGTCTTGCACAATATCCCATTCCGCTTTTGACTGCTGTCGGGATGCTAATGATGTTGGGGTATTACTTATTTCTAGACCCAAAATGGAATCTGTTTGCGACCATATTGTTGATGTCGACGCTAATGTTGCCATTTATGGCGATAGATAGTCCCCCAATGGCTATCTTTCTGGCTTTATGGTTTGAGTTTATCTGGTGCCATTGCTGTCGCAATATTTGCGGTAATGCATATCTATATGCCGGAAAAAGAACAAACGCATCAGCGATATCAAGCCGTTCCATTTACCGAAGAGTTTCGTTGGCACTCTGCATGTAAAGCCATGATTGTTGCTTATCCAGTGGTGTGTTTCTTTTTCATCTTTCAGATTTCTGAAGCGCTACTGTCAATGATATTTATTGCTCTGTTGTCGCTAATGATAACGTGTGAAAATCCATTAAGTTGAGTCTATTTCTACTCATTAGTAATGCGATAGGTGGTGTAATTGCCTTATTGGTGTTTGCTGTCTTGGCTCTGGTTCCCAACATTATTTTTTATACAGTTTTTATCTGTCTATTGGCGATCATTATCGGCAGTAAAATGTATTCAGAGCCTACTAAGGCACCAGTGTACGCGACAGCGTTCAACACGGCTTTGGTGTTGATTGGTACGACGTTAATGAGCTCTGGAGTTATTGACGAAAAAATGTGGATACGGCTCGGGCTACTTGGTTTGGTCGCTGTATACATGATGATTGCTGCTTTCTTTATCGAAACGAGGCAATGGAAGGTCCTGAAATTCAATGGTCAGATGATGAAATCTACGTAGGTAGACGCTATAAATCTCGGCAGTAGCTTCAATAACAAGGCCACCGACACGTGATAGAGATCGCCGTCATTTCCAATTTGGATCTATTGGCAGCGCCGTCAGGAATCATCGACACGTTTGTTGGAGCTATTGTACAAAGTCTGAGTTATCAGCTGTTTGTATCTTGGCTAGAAGAGCCAGAAAAAGCCAAAGATTAATATAAGGAGAACTGGCTAAATGTGGAAAGGGATTTCTATCATCACTTCAATGTTGATCTTGGGAGGGTGCGCATCGAATGCTCACTCTCCGACATCTTCTAACGATGTCTGGACATCACAGCTTATGGAGCAGCGTCGTTGGCGCGACGCTAGCGATTTGGACAAAGACTATCTTAAGCTCGCATCCGAAAACCTGCTACCTGTCCAACCGGCACTGGTTAAAGTGATTGCTCACAACAGGCTGACGCTATCAACAGCCTCGCCGCAAAAATTTACCTGATTGAAAACGCGAAGCATACCATTGATCTCACCTATTATATTTTCTCTGATGATTTGGCGGGTAAAGCCACATTAGGAGCGTTGTGCGACGCCGTTCAGCGCGGGGTTGACGTTCGGATTATGGTAGACAGTTTGGGCTCATACAGTCTTAATAACGGTAACTTAAAGGGCCTGATGCAGTGTGAGGAAAATGCGGGGTTTATTCGTGATCGAGCAGGAGAGGTGACGACCCAAAAAGCACGTGTGCAGGCGGTTGTATTCAATGCACTCACCGATGGTGAATCGAGATGGAATCATCGCTCTCACGACAAGTTATTCATTGTAGATGGTTTTTATAATCAACATGCTTACGTAATTACCGGCGGGCGAAATATGTCACTTCATTATTACGGTATCGATAGTGATGGTGATAAGGACTATTCGGCGTTTCGTGATATCGAAGTCATAATTCGCCTTAGTGGAAGCAAAGCCAGAACAGTCTCCATCTCGACTGAGTGAAAATTACTTTACTGTGTTGTTCACCAAACCGGGCAACAAAAAACTTGATACCTGGTCAAGCTACAATCGAGATAAGGCCTTGTTGTTAAATTCCTACCAAAAGCTCAAAGCAAACCC
>ASHK01000845.1 GCA_000695745.1 Vibrio madracius
CATTAAAATTATCTTTAACTAAAAAAGGAATCCCTCCAAGAGGCAAGCTTTTATCTCCGGTTTTATCCCAGCTTATTGCTTCATTGATGGCATTTTTATTTAACTCAACAATAGAATTAATTTTCGGTCCATTAGCATCATATTGTTCAATACGTGCTAAGTACTGTTTCACTATTTGTTCACAAGTAAGGCGTTTTTTTTGTAGTGCATTGTTTGAGCTCAACAATACTCGCAGTGCTGATATCAAGCGCAAATGCTTGTGAAGAAAATGCAGATGAAAGACTAAGATTAATAGACATTTTCACTATTTCAATGGATCAAATATACCCGATGATCGCTAGGTGCAGACTCTAGAGATGCTTCATGATCACGGGTATATCATCTTCTTTACTTAACACATTTTGCTATTTTGACGCATCCGGAGCCATCGAAGGCTCTAGCTCTGCAGCAATCTCACTTTCATGCTCTTTGCTTCTAGAAAGATTAACGAAGAAGCAGAGGATGGCACCCGCAGCAAGTCCCCAAGCGGCACCCTTAACGGCAATCACTGCCGCCATGACTCCAGCGATACCAAGATCGTTCACGGTACGAGATTTAGTCACACCGACTCTAAATGACACGAAACCTTGAATCAGCAATGTAGCAGCAAGTGCAATTCCCAAGACCGGTTTTACCAAACTAACGATAGGGAGTAAAAAATACCCTACCGCGGTGCCATAACGATAAGAAATTGCGCCACTGTTGATTGACCCCATCGTTTTTGGACCGAGCTTAAAGCGTTCGCACACAACTACCTGCATTGCCGCCGCTAGTGGTCCACATAAAGTAATGGTTGGGCCAAAAATTCCCATCAGAACGTTTCGAGCACCAAAGATCATATTGGAACGATTCGCATCAAAGTCAATGTATTCATCAGGACGTTTTTTACCTGCATCTTCCAACAAACACTTAGCTTGGATAACGTCACCAAACAAAATGATATAGGTAGAGATAACCGCTGGCAGCCCTATCACGAACATTTCTAGAGGAGGCATACCTAGACCAAAGATGGTCCAGTTGTTAAATAACTCTCCAAACGCCAATGTGGTAAAGCCCCATTCAATGTTTGGCCAAGGCACTTCGCCGACCAAAGGACCGACGATCAACGCCAGCACAATGATTGGTAATGAGCCAAGATCTGCAAGTATTTTAGTGAAGCGATTAAGGTTTCTCTGACTCTTAAAGTGGCTAGAAAACAATAGGTAAAAACCAACACCTGTACAGGTAACAATCGAGATAGCGCTTGATCAAAGCGACCACCATCGACTAAAACAGAGTTGACCGCTGCGATACCAGCACCAATGATAATGCCTGATTTCATCGCGTTAGGTACTATTGAAGCAACTTTTTGACCCAATCCAGTCACACCCAATATAATCGCCAACATGCCGAGCGAAATTTGGAAAGCGATCAGGCTTGCACACGATCGACGCCGATATCAAACTGGTTGAGGTATATAATGACAATTGGAATGGCAGGCGTGATCCAACCGGGAATAATAGGATCGCCAAGAATGATATGCAGAAAATAAAGTAAGCCATTGATCACAACAATTGTTATTGCTACTTCGAAAGGCATTCCCAAATACTCTTGAAGTATTGGGATCATCCCTAAGCACACAGCGCAGAGCAACAAACCTTGCATAAAATCGACTTTTTCAAAGCCGACGTGAACAAACGGTATTCTAATCTTAAATGGACCTGCCGGAATATACGGCTGTTCCTCTCCATAGTTTCTTTTCAAAATATAAACCCATAAATATAATTCAATATATAGCAACTTTAAATTTTGGTTTGAACGTCAAAATAACTATATATTGAATTACATTGTGTTAGCACTCTGAATAAACCGATAATTCAGAGTGCTAACCGCCAGATTAGATCGCGAGTTTATAAAGCTCGATCATATCTTCTAGAGTAGTTTCACGTGGGTTGCATAGCACGTTACCACTCTTCATAGCGTCTTTTGCCATCTCTTCAATCAGATCCGCTTTCACGCCTACTTCAGACAGAGTTCTTGGAATGCCAAGATCATCGTTAAGTTTTTGAATTTCGTCAATAAGCATGTCAGTAGTGAAGTTCTCTACAGGCTCGTTTCCTTCACGAATGAAGTCGTAAATGACTTTGTAGCGACCAGTGTCAGTAACTGCGTTAAATTTCATTACCGTTGGTAGCAGAATAGAGTTAGCTACACCGTGTGGTACATGATAGAACGCACTGACTGGGTGGCTCATTGCATGTACGTTGCCAAGACGTGCCCACGCGAACGCGATACCAGCAAAGTTACTACCTGTCATCATCGCACATGCAGCAGCTTCATCTTGACGGTTTGCGACAAACTTACGTAGGTTTGCACCAATTAATTGCATTGCTTTCTCTGCCATTGCGTCAGTGAAAGGTGAAGCATTCTTAGATACATACGCTTCAATGGCGTGAATCAACGCATCAACACCGCACGCCGCTGCAATTGAAGCCGGCGCTGTCATGATCAATTGCGGATCAAGAATCGCATATTTAGGCAAAGTTTCGTAACTAACGATAGAGAACTTGTAGTTAATCGCTTCATCCGTGATGACCGATGACGCTGTTGCTTCACTACCCGTCCCTGCTGTCGTTGGGATTGCGATCGTCGGTACAATAGGACCAGGAACTTTGTTAAGACCTTCGTAATCTTTAA
>ASHK01000846.1 GCA_000695745.1 Vibrio madracius
TATCTTTGTCGCCACGACCAGATAGGTTAACCACAAGGAAGCTGTTCTTTTTCAGGATTTTCACGTGCCATCTTTAGCGCGTACGCTAAGGCGTGTGAAGACTCAAGAGCAGGAATGATGCCCTCGCCACGCGCGAGTTCTTGGAACGCGTCGAGTGCTTCATCGTCAGTGATGGATTCGTATTCAGCACGACCAATGCTGTTTAGGTAAGCGTGTTGCGGACCTACGGAAGGAAAGTCCAAACCCGCTGAGACAGAGTATGATTCTTCAATTTGTCCGTGTGGATCTTGCATAAGTGGTGCTTTCATGCCGAAGAAGATACCCGTAGTGCCGTGTTTGAGTGGTGCGCCGTGTTGATCGGTATCGATCCCTAGTCCTGCAGGTTCAACACCGATGAGTCGAACGCTTTCTTCTTCAATGAAGTCTGCAAACATACCGATGGCGTTAGAGCCACCGCCGACACAAGCGATCACTGCGTCAGGCAACACACCTTCGCGTGCTAAGATTTGATTCTTGGTCTCTTCACCAATCATACGTTGGAATTCACGTACTATCGTTGGAAATGGGTGAGGACCTGCGGCCGTCTAACAAGTAATGGGCGTCTTCGTAGCTTGCAGACCAGTCACGTAGCGCTTCATTACAGGCATCTTTTAGCGTTGCTGAACCTGAGTGAACTGGGATGACCTCTGCGCCCATCAAGCGCATTCGGAACACGTTAGGACTTTGACGTTCTACGTCTTTTGCGCCCATATAAACGCGGCATTTTAACCCAAGTAGGGCACAAGCAAGGGCGGTTGCGACGCCATGTTGACCCGCTCCCGTTTCGGCGATGATTTCATTTTTACCCATACGTTTGGCAAGCAATGCTTGGCCAAGTACTTGGTTAGTTTTGTGCGCACCACCGTGAAGTAAATCTTCGCGTTTAAGATAGAGCTTAGTCTTGGTGCCTTTGGTGAGGTTGCGAGTTAGCGTTAGCGCGGTAGGACGTCCCGCATACTCCTGTAATAGAGACATAAATTCAGAACGAAACTCAGGGTCTTCTTGAGCATCAATAAACGCTTGCTCTAGTTGATCCAGTGCTGGGACAAGGATCTGTGGAACAAATTGTCCACCGTATTCGCCAAAATAGGCATCTAATTTAGACATGGTATATTCCTTAAGTTGAAACTTGTTACTCGTACTAGAGCAAGTTTTAGTAATCTCGTATTAATGCGAAGGCTTGGTTGAGTTTTTCGGCATCTTTCTTACCCGGTGCGGACTCAACGCCCGAGTTGAGATCTAAGCCGATGCACCCAAGCTCACTGGCTTGCTTAACGTTCTCTGGAGACAGGCCTCCAGCTAGCATGATGTCAGTTGTGTTGTTCAATAATTGCCAATCAAAGCTTTGTCCAGTGCCTCCCGATTGTTCACCCACTTTGGCATCCAATAAGTGGCGATCAACTTTGACGCTATTAAGGTCTGGAAGCGTGTCAGAGACTCCGTGCGCTTTCCATACTTTGATGCCATCGTTGAGAAGTGGTTTGAGCGTATCGACATACCTTTGGTCTTCATTGCCGTGCAACTGTACCGCAGACAGCTTAAGCTGATTAGCTGTCTCGGCGACAAACTCTGGATTGTGGTTTTGGAATACGCCAACAAATTCAAGCGGCGCGCCACTCATAACCATACGAGCTGACTCTAAATCGACGTAGCGCGGAGACTTCTCAACGAAAATTAAACCGCCTTTAACCGCGCCGGCTTGGTAGGCTTTTGCGGCATCGTCTGCTTGGGTGAGACCACAGACTTTGTTTTCACCAAATAGCACTTTACGAACGGCCAGCTCTAGGTTTTCTTCTGCCATGAGTGAACTGCCAATTAGGAAGCCATTGGCAAACGGACAAAGATCTCGAACTTGCTGGTGGTTATAAATACCAGACTCAGAAATGATGATGGTTCCTTCAGGAAGTTTTGGAGCAAGCTCTTTAGTGCGCTCAAGGTTGACCGATAAGTCACGAAGGTTTCGGTTGTTGATGCCGACTACTTTCGCCTTAAGCGCAATGGCTCGCTCCAACTCTTCGTCGTTACTGACTTCAGTGAGAATACCTAGGTTGAGTGACTCTGCTACGGTGGCGAGTTCACGATATTCGTTATCGTTAAGCACTGACAGCATCAAGAGAATGGCGTCAGCATTGTAATGGCGAGCAAGATAGACTTGATAAGTGTCAATCATGAAGTCTTTACAAAGTACAGGCTGTCTAACTTGACGACGGACTTGCGGTAGGAAGTCAAAGTTGCCTTGGAAATATTTTTCATCTGTTAACACTGAAATGGCGCTCGCGTGGTTGTTGTACACCGAGGCTATATAGTCCAAGTCAAAGTCGTCACGGATTAACCCTTTAGATGGGGACGCTTTTTTTACACTCAAGAATGAAAGCCGCTTTACCCGTTGCTAGTGCGTCGTAAAAACTGCGATCGGATGCCACTAAGTCTGCTTTAAAGCTATCGAGTGGCTGAGACGCTTTACGAGCCGCCACCCAGATTTTTTTTGTCTTCGACGATTTTTGCTAATACC
>ASHK01000847.1 GCA_000695745.1 Vibrio madracius
CTGAATAGACGCGTAATCTTGATTGGATAGCGCATCTAGAAGCCAACGGCCTATACCAGGCCAGTTAAAAATCGACTCTGTCATAATGGCGAGGGTGATCATACTAGAAAGCTGAACGCCAAGTTTTGGAATAATTGGCGGTATGGCATTGCGTAGCACATGCTCAATAACGATTTCATAATTGGATAGACCTTTAATTCGAGCCGCACGGATATAGTTTTGTCCCATCACTTCGGCTACGGAGGTACGCATCATACGGATGACTTGCATTGTTGGCGACAAGGCCAACACCAAGCATGGCAAAATCATATGCTCAATAACACTTTGCAACGCCTCATTTCGATACGGCGCGTCTGAAAGCAGGCATCGATTAGCGCAAAACCGGTGACATGATCGATTTGGTAAAGCAAATCATAACGACCGGCGACTGGGAACCATTGATAATTCAATGAAAAAATACATAATCATCAATAGTGCAATCCAGAATAGCGGTGCGGCGTAACCCACCATTGATGAAAATGAGATGATGTTATCCAACCATTTTCCTTGTCTCATGCCGGCAATAGTGCCTGCGGGAATGCCAACGAACAGAGAGATAATAAAGGCGGCAAAGCAAAGTTCTAGTGTCGCAGGCAGAACCGCTGACAGCTCCTGAGTAATAGGAACCCCAGCTTTAGTCACCCCAAAATCAAGTTGAGACAGCTGCGTGACATAATCAAACCACCCTGGAAAAAACGTTTGGGCAGCCCAATAAGATTCAGGGTCAAGTCGAACTAAACTGTAGCCGACAAAGGTTAGGATCAACAGAGTGATGACAAAGAGATTAAGTCTGCGGATAGAGTACCAAAACATCTATTTCAACCTCACAACTTGATCAAACGGTTGGGCATTGAAAGGACTGGTTCTAAACCTGTCAAACTGTCACTATGTGCTTGGTATTTTTGGCCGTGTGCAATAGGCAACACAGGAACTTCCTCATTCAAAATGTTTTGAGCTTGTCGATACAAATTCAACCGATATCTAGGCTGACTGACTTCAAGAGCCAAATCCAATAAAAAATCAAAGTCGTCGTTACACCACATGGAAAGGTTTAAACCTTCACGTTTGGAATTACACGATAACAAGGGGCGAAGATAGTTATCAGGATCGCCGGTATTACCTACCAGCCTGTCAGTAACAAGTCAACCGACTCGATGTTAGACAATTCCTGTCGATCAACTCGGTCATCTGTGAGTAGGTTGAGCGTAATGCCGACATCAGCAAGGTTAGCTTGAATTAATTCAGCGGTTTTTCGTGGACTTGGATTGTAGACCCTTGGCTCAAGAGGCACCGCCATGGTTAGCTCGATACCTTTTTCGTATCCAGCTTCCTTTAATAGTGCCATGGCGTAATTACGGTCATAGCGAATTTGAGTTGGGTCTTTTTGGTGGGCCCAAGAGCTTGGAGGTAAAAGGCTATAGGCTTTTTCGCCAGTTCCAAAGTAGACCGCATCTAAAATGTTGTCGCGATTGATGGCGAGATTAAGCGCTTTACGAACTCGAGGATCACTCAGCGCTTTATGTTGCGTATTGATAGCAACAAAGGCAACGTTCATTGCCGGCTTAGCTTGAAGAACGATTGATTCTTCATCCAAGATAACAGGGATTTGACTCGAAATAGGTGAATTCAATACATCACACTCGTTTCTCAATAGCTTTGCTAAAGCGCCAGCACCGCGATGTGAAATATCAAACACCACTTGCTCCATGTCTACCTGACCACGCCAATAGTTTTCGTGACGTTTCAAACGAACGAGGTCGGCAACCTGATATTCGTCGAGATAGAATGGTCCCGTACCGACAGGGAGAGTATCTATATCCAACTTATGATCAGAAAAAACCAATTGTTCAGCGTACTCAGCAGAGTAGATTGGGGCATGTGCAGTTGAAATATTAGACAGGAAAGAGTTATCCGGTCTAGATAGCGTAAATCTGACCGTGTGGTCGTCGACCGCTTCGATTTTCTCAACCAGATTAGCGAAGTCTATTCCCGCAAACCATGGGTACACGCTGCCACCAACTTCATGGAATGGGTTGTTTGGGTCAATAATACGTGAAAAGCTAAACACAACGTCATCCGCGTTCATTGGACGACTCGGCGTAAACCAATCTGTGGTTTGAAATTCAACACCTTCACGCAAGGTAAAAGTATATTCTGTGCCTTCATCGTTCACCGTCCAAGATTTCGCCAAATTTGGTACTGGCTGATGCGTCCCTGGATTCAAAGTGAGTAGCGTATCGAATAACTGTGGCGCAATGGATTCGACAGTGATGCCACCGTCTACTAATTGCGGGTTAAAAGTACTAGGACGACCTTGGTCGCAATAGACGAATCCGTCTTGTCTAATTTTTGAGTGATCGACTTTTTCTTCGCAGCCTGTCAATAGGATGAGACCACAAAGTCCAAGTGATAAATTGATTAATGCCTTCATAAACACGCTACATTCAGTTTAGCGAACGTAATAT
>ASHK01000848.1 GCA_000695745.1 Vibrio madracius
GCGACAGCGAGATAAACAACACAATATAAACAACGATAATATTGAAGTTCTCACTTCCTCTTATCTGTTTCCAAATTGAGTCGTCATTTTTAGGTGCTACGCTCAATGGTTTATTAAGAGCGGTCATACGATGATCTCCTTCTCAGGGAAAGCTTTAGATAGTATTTTTTCTTCGCTGTATTCGTGGCGTAAGAATTCAGCTGAAATTTCATTTTCACGCATCACATAAAGTCTATCGGTGATCCCCATTACTTCAGGTAGCTCACTGGAGATAACGATTATGGTGACGCCTTGTTCGGCAAGTTCATACAGTACGTTGTAGATTTGGTTTTTCGCCGATACATCAATACCACGGGTTGGCTCATCGACGATCAGAACATTCATACTGGACTCACTTAACCATCGGGCTAAGATCACCTTTTGTTGATTCCCTCCCGATAAAAACTGGATTTCTTTTGCTAGGTTGGGCGTTTTAATATCTAACCGTTCAACGAAATGCTCTGCCGATTTGGTCTCTTTGATAAGATCTAAAATGCCACCTAGTTTCCAGTAGTTTCGGCGACTACTGATAGTGATGTTCTCAAGGACCGAGCGAAAGGTAATATTGCCTTCTTTTTTACGGTCTTCAGAACAGTAGATGATGCCATTCTGAATCGCAGTCTTTGGTGTTAGTGCAGTAAAATCGACTCCGTCAAGTTGCATAGAAATCGATTGGGTTGGCAATGCACCTATGATGGACTTCATCAACTCAGTTCGACCTGAACCGACTAGACCAAAGAATCCTAGCACTTCGCCATTACGCGCTCGAAATTGAACGGGTTTGCTAAACTGTTTGCTTTCAATGGCTCCGAGCACAAAACAGTCGTCACCCAACGGCCGCTCACGAAAACTGTACATGTCACCGAGATTTCGCCCTATCATTTTTTCAATAAGCGTCGGTCTATCTGTGTCTCGGATGTCGTCATAAGTGATGACATGGCAGCCATCTTTCATCACCGTCGCAGAGCTGCACACTTCGAATATCTCAGCCATACGGTGAGAGATATAAATGAGAATTTTGCCTTCTGATTGCAACTGCCTGATTACGCGAAAAGCGTTGCGGTTTCTGCTGCCGATAAACTACTGGTTGGTTCATCCAAAGCGATAATGTTGGCGTTTAAGATCAACGCTTTGGCGATTTCTACCATTTGCTGTTGACCCATAGAGAGCGTATTGACCTTATCAGTCGGAGCGAACGTCAAGCCCAATTTATCTAATTGAAGCTGTGCTTGATGATTCATCGCCGGCCAATCTATCACTCCACCTTTGGTTGGAAATCTTCCTAAAAAGATGTTTTCAGCAACGCTCTGTTCCGGCACGAGTTGAAGTTCTTGGTGAATAATGGCGATACCACCGTTGATGGCCTCAATCGGGGATTGGAAGTTGACCGCAACCCCATTAATAATCACCTCCCCTTCACTCGCTTTGTGGATCCCTCCCAGTACTTTCATCAGAGTACTTTTTCCAGCACCATTAGCACCGATTAAACCGTGAATTTCACCATGACCAATACGAAAGCTCACCTTGCTTAACGCTTTTACTCCTGGGAAATTCTTTGACACGCCGCGAAATTCGAGTTCGTTTTTCATGACTAATTCCTTGTTTAATCGGGGCTTTCGCCCCGATTAATATCCATTACAAACCCAAGTCTGCTCTAACTTGTTCGTAGTTTGCACGCGTAGCCAAATGACCAGAGGTGTAAATCAATTTCTCAGGCTCAACACCCTCTGCTATCCAGTTATACATATTGATGGATGTTTGGTAACCATGAGCTTTCGCACTCAGAATGACCGTGCCATAGAAGCCAGTTTGTACTGTTTGCGGAATTCATTAATCGCTTCTTCCGTACCATTAATGCCGATACCGATGATATTGTCCGCCGAAATACCATTGCCTTCTAGAGCACGTACACCACCAATCACAACTTGGTCGTTCATGCCATAGACAATCCACTTCTTGTAGTTTCCTTTTTGGGTAATCAAACTGTTTGCCGCATTGAAAGCTTGTTCAGTGTTGTCCAGGCGATGAGGCGTATCGAAAATGTTCTGCTTAGGATAGTTGTTCTCCGTGAGTACATCGGTTGCCCTTGAGAACGCTCAAATGCGGTCGGTAACTGTTTATAGGTTAAGGCCATCACGGCGACCTCGTCCGCGTTCCAGCCGCGAGCTTTAATTTCGTCTAGTAATGCTTGCCCTACTTCACGTCCGATGTTGTAAGCGGAAATCCCCATATGAACGACTTCTTCAATTGGCTCACCATTACCATCCACTAAACGGTCATCCACGGACATAAGCTTTAGACCATTGCGCTTCGCTGAAGCAACAACAGCGGGGCCAAGCTTAACGTTAGGCACGCAAACAATGACACCATCTGCATTTTGTGTACCTAGGTTATCCAGCGCTGACATGAGCTTTTGACCGTCCTGAGCGCCGATCTTGATAAGGTCAAAGCCTTTCTCTTTTGCAGCCACTTCGGCAAAACGCCATTCATCTTGGAACCAACCCGCCTCAGGCTGTTTTACGATAAAACCGATTTTCTTTTTTCTTCCGTCTATCGCACCAGTCGCCATAGTGATTAACGAGGTTGCTAAAGCAATTTTGGTAAGATTCTTAGTCCATGTTTTCATAGTTCTTCCAACTCTTTGTAGGTGTATCACGTCGTTTGATTAAAACTGAGCTATCTATTTTTTTGCTGAAAGCGCAATCGATAGTAAGTCAATTGATTGTTGAGGTTGCTATCATTAGTCACGATATTTACTAATCTCTGTTTAGTTATCGTGAGTAAAATTCAAAAAAAGCAGCTCATCACAAACTGAGGTGAGCTGCATCTAGGGCATTAAGCTAACTCTGTTAAGCTAACTGATGTTAAGTCAGACAATAAGTGAGCTTTGGCATGGCTTGGATCACTCCCCAGCAGAGTCTGTCGGGCTACGTTTACTTCATCTAGTAAGTGATCCTCGATTTGCGCTAACCCTAACTTGGCAAGCAAATCGACGAACTGACAATGGGTACGATGGTTCTTCTGGATGTCTCGGTCGAAAACATTAAGCTGAGGTAAGGAGACAGCGAAGAAATCGTGTTCAACCTGCTGGCTTTCGTGGGCCTGCACCCACGCGGTCATGTCTCTAAATGTATCGGTCGCTCGCTTTGTGTCACCAAGTTGATACGCTGCTAAGGCTTGGAACAGTAAATAATCTGCTGGCATGTCATTGTAATAGCGACTTTCGGTGACGACCGAATCTCCCGCTAATGCGCGCTGGAACATACGTTGAGACGCCTCTTCCTGCCCCAATTTGCGTTCAATTAGACCGAGTAAGTAGTAAATATCATTGTCGGTTTGACCGACGAGACGACCTTCATTTAGGTTTAACGGGAACTCAAGTGCTTCAATTAATGCTTGTTTTGCCATTGCATAGTCTTGGTCTTTCATCAAAGACTGTGCCTTACGAATAAGCGCATTCACATATTGACCCGTAACCCGACCTTCCCCGCCTTCCCAAGGGGCAAATGTCCGTTCTTTGAGGATAGCTAACGCTCTATCATGCTCATGACAAATATTGAGCAAGGTGATGAACTCTGTCACTAAGTCATCTCGTTGCATGATCACGTGTTGATGAGGTTCAAGCAGCGTTAAGCGTACTTTGGGATCGACCAATGCGATTTTTCTTAAATCATCCAGTTCATAAAGTACTCGGGCATCGTTATTGTCTAACTGCCAAGCAGCTTCCATAAACTTAAGTGCGGTCGCGATGTCTTTTTTCTTGTTGGCATAGAAGATGGCAAGATTTCGGTGCGCTTCTTTACACTCTGGACGTACTTCTATTACTCGCTCCCATAAGGCCACCGCTTTGTCATAAGACTTTTTGGCGTAGTAGAAACAGCCAAAAGATAATCGGCAAATGGTTGGCCCGATAAACGCATTAGCGCGTTAACTTCAACTTGCGTATTTGGGAAAAGTACATGGGTTGCGAATTCTTGCTCGGCTTGAGTGAGTAATTCGTTGGCGGCGTCTTGAGATAACGACGCACGAATAATGTGAGGTGCAGCGCCTTGAGCCTGAATGAGGTCCAGCGCCAACAACGCTTCATCATTCAAGTCAAGCGACAGATAAAGACTTGCCACATGGATGGCATTGGCTTGTCTAGATTGACATAGGTCGATAAATACCTGCTTTTCAGCCTCTTGTTTTGTCAGCAAATAGTGGTGCATCGCTAGGGCATAACCAAGTGGAAAACGCGCCAAAGACTGTTTTGCAAAGTCAATGGCTTGGTCAGATTGTAGTTTTTCCAATACCGCTAACTTCACAAATGCCGCCTCGTAACTCATGCCGTTAAGGTCAAGCACTCGTTCCACTTCTTCAAGGGCATCAAGGTAACGACCTTGCTTAAACGAAATCCTACTCGCGGCTAGGAAACCCGCATCATTGCAGTTACCACTCCAAGTGGACTTGTAGAAATCGGCATAAGCGTCTTGCAATAAGCCAAGCTTTTCGTTGGCATGGCCTCGCATCAAACTGGCCCGCCCGCATAGAGGATTTTTGTTGTACTGGTGCGCACGGTGCAACGCATTATTCGCGTAGTGTAAGCTGCGTTGATAATCACATCGCTCAAACTCACGATTCGCCATCGCAACGTTACAACGATAATCAAACTCATCGCGTCTTAATGCTTCTAGGTAGTAGTCGGTCGCATGACGTGTAGCATGATGGTATTGCTCTAAGTGCTGGCCGATAAAGTAGAGGTCGTCAATCGATTCGACATCCGCTGGCATGTTTGGTGCGGTTGCAGGTTCAGGCGTCGGCTCTTCGCTGGCAGGCTGCTCGGTGTAAGTGAGTGTTTTACGCCCCTGTTGTGTCACCACTTCAAGCGTCAACGGCTCATGACCGTCGAACGCAAAGGTGTCAAACTGACATTGGCAAGGCGACAATGAAATCACACCACTGTAGATTGTTTGATTGCCAGACCTTACCGTCACAACCGCATTGTCGATCGCAGATATGGCATACACACCAATTCGGGCTTGTCCATTATGTTTCGTCAAATTAACGGCAACGTCTGTATTCGCTTGATGAACTAGCCCCAACTCACTGTAAGGTAGAAAGTTTTGAACGAATAGTTTCTCTTCGTTGGAGTCAATCCAAGTAAAGTCTGGCTGGTTGTCTGTGAACACACCCGTCATGAGTTCAATATATGGACCATTATTGTCGGTTAACTGACGGTCCCACGCTTGCCCGAACTCGCAATTGCCCCATGACCACTGTTTTTTACCTGTAGAGGATTGTGGTGGTTTGCCACGTGAAGTAAGCCGCCTTTTTCATCGTGACTGTATGCGCCGACAAAATCATAATCGGATTTTGCCGCCATGTACGATGTAGGCACTGGTAAGTTCTTATAGCGAGAGATATCCACACCCGCCGAGTAATCCACTTTGTAGTAGGTTCCGGTTGCTATAGGAAACGCGCTCACGTCACGCTTGCCATGGTCATAGACCGCCGTCACATCAGGTGGAAAAATGCTCTGATGATCATCACCACCTTTCACCGCTGGATTCGCCCACCACAAAAACTGTTGAGGTGTTGGATTTGGATTATAAACGCGACCAGTTATCTCAATTAACGCCTTGTTTGGGTATAGCTTAAAACCGGTGCTCACTTGCAAGCCATACATGTGCTCAACCTCACCCAGCCATACTTCCGCACTGCCGTCTGCTAACTCGCGAACATTTACATCCACAGGCATATACGTTGTTGGTCTATGATGCTGAGGCCAGTTAAATTCGATCCCACCAGAGATCCAAGGACCGATTAATCCCACCAATGCTGGTTTGATAACATCATTGCAGTAAACGAAATCGCGTTCATGAACCTTGTCATAGGCTTTGTGAATTCGTCCACCAAGCTCAGGCAAAAGCATGACATAAATGAAGTCGTTCTCAAGGAAGACGGCTTGGTATGGCTGGTTCACACATTCGTTAGTAATTGAGTCGATGACACCATAAGGATAAACGGAGCCTGAA
>ASHK01000849.1 GCA_000695745.1 Vibrio madracius
GTTCGTACGCTTGAGGAAAATGATATTCGAGGCATTGTTGCTAAAGCGATGCAAGCGGCCGTGACCCGCGCTGAAGAAATGGAAAAACTGTTTTAATCCCAACAATGATAACTCGTAAGGGCTAGTTATGAATTCAATGAGTTTCTTGGTTTCGACCTTGTTTGATCTCTACATTATGGTCGTGATTTTGCGTATTTGGCTACAGGCAGCACGCGCAGATTTCTACAACCCGTTTTCACAGTTTATTGTGAAAGCCACCCAACCTGTAGTTGCGCCACTAAGACGAATGATTCCGTCTATTGGCGCCATTGATATGGCGACGTTACTGTTTGCTTACGTTCTTTGTGTTGGTAAATACGTGGCTTTGGTGCTGATTGCTTCTGGTGGCAACTTTAGCTTCGGTGCTGACTTCTTGTTCTTAGGTTTGCTTTCTCTGATCAAAGCGGCAGGTGGTTTGTTATTCTGGGTACTACTCATTCGTGCAATCTTAAGCTGGGTCAGCCAAGGTCGCAGTCCGATCGAGTACGTATTCCATCAATTGACAGAACCTATGCTGGCACCAATTCGCCGAATTATTCCTGCGATGGGTGGGTTTGATTTGAGTGTGTTAGTGCTATTTATTGTGCTGCAGTTTGCTAATTTCCTAATGGGCGATCTTATTGGTCCAATTTGGTACCGACTTTAATGTCAGCCGTAAAACGGGATGGAGAAGACCTTATTCTTCATATTTATGTTCAACCTAAAGCCAGTCGAGACAAGTTGGTGGGTGAGCATGGAGAAGAGTTTAAGGTGGCGATTACCGCCCCTCCTGTTGACGGTAAAGCCAATGCGCATTTGAGCAAGTATCTTGCAAAACAATTTAAAGTCGCAAAGGGACAAGTGTTGATTGAGAAAGGTGAGCTTGGAAGGCATAAGCAACTTCGAATAGTTTCACCGACACTGATTCCCAAGGAATTTATGGCCCTCTTATGAGGGTTTTTCAAAGGAGAAGAATAATGAAAAAATGGTTATTGTTGATTTCGGCATTGATGGTGAGTGGATTGGCTCAAGCTGAACAGTTCAAAACAATCAAAGATGCAGAAGTACATTATGTGGTGTTCAACTCGACGTTTATGACGCCACAAGTGGCGCGTAGCTACGGTTTGAAGCGGAATGAGTTTGTTGCAACAGTGAACATCAGTGTTCTTGACCGCTCAAGCGCAGGCAAGCCTGCCATGCCAGTATCGATAAAAGGCAATGCTAAAAACCTTATTGGTCAAACCAAAACGCTCGAGTTTAAAGAAATTAAGGAAGGAGATGCGATATACTACTTGGCTCAATTTCCTATCGTGAACGAAGAGCAATACCGATTCACGATTGATATTGATGCTGGAAACAAAGGTCGCGGTCCTATTACCTTTAGCCAGAAATTGTATGTAGAACCTTAAGGTTCCAATAAATACCAACGCGTAAGCTTACTAACTCGAGAGAATCCCATGAGCAAAAAAATCGTACTTGCAACCGGCAATCAAGGCAAAGTGAAAGAGATGGCTGACTTGCTGTCTGATTTTGGTTTTGAAGTCCATGCCCAAAATGAATTCAATGTCTCAGAAGTGGCTGAAACGGGTACCACATTCATCGAGAATGCCATCATTAAGGCCAGACATGCTGCTCAAGAAACGGGACTAGCTGCGATTGCGGATGACTCTGGGTTAGAAGTCGATTATCTAAAAGGCGCGCCGGGTATTTACTCTGCTCGTTACTCTGGAGAAGGCGCGACGGACAAGCGCAATATAGATAAGGTACTAGAAGAGTTGTCAGGGTGCCTGAAGCGCAAAGAACCGCACGTTTTCACTGCGTGTTGGTGCTAATGCGTCACGCTGCTGATCCTACGCCGATAGTTTGCCATGGTAAATGGGAAGGCCGTATCCTGACTGAGCCAAGCGGTGACAATGGTTTTGGTTATGATCCGATTTTCTTTGTGCCTGAAGACAACTGTGCGTCTGCGGACCTAGAACCAGCACGTAAAAAGCAGCTATCACACCGAGGTAAGGCATTAAAAGAGCTTTTCGCAACGATTCAGGCGCAAGGTCTTTAAGATGAAACAACCTCCTGTGTTAGTGCCGCCGCCGCTGAGTCTCTATATCCATATTCCTTGGTGTGTACAAAAATGTCCATATTGTGACTTTAACTCGCATGCTCAAAAGGGAGATATTCCCCAACAAGCGTACATCACGGCGTTACTTGAGGATTTAGATACTGATATTGGTCAATATCAGTTGGCATCAGATACTCGCCCAATTCATTCGATTTTTATTGGTGGTGGTACACCAAGTTTAATCGCGCCAGAATACATTAAGCAGTTGCTTGATGGAGTAAGGGATCGTATTCCATTTCGTGATGACATAGAAATCACCATGGAGGCCAATCCAGGAACGATCGAAGCCGCTCGATTTGAGCAGTACCGAGTCGCAGGCGTTACGCGCATCTCTATTGGTGTGCAAAGCTTTCAGCAAACCAAACTAGAGCGCTTGGGACGAATTCATGGCGAAAGTGAAGCGGTCAATGCGGCTAAGTTGGCCCATGAAATTGGGCTAAAGAGCTTCAATTTGGATCTGATGCATGGATTACCAGATCAATCTATTGATGATGCATTGAGTGATCTTAAGCAGGCGATTGAATTGGCACCGCCACATCTTTCATGGTATCAACTTACCATAGAGCCAAATACCCTGTTCTATTCAAAGCCGCCTACACTTCCGGATGAAGATGACCTGTGGGATATCTTTGAACAAGGACATCAAATGCTGGTGGAGGCTGGCTATCAGCAGTATGAGATTTCCGGCTACAGTAAACCAGGCTTTCAATGTCAGCATAACTTAAACTACTGGCGCTTTGGTGACTACCTCGGTATTGGCTGCGGCGCTCACGGAAAACTGAGCTTTGCCGATGGGCGTATTGTGCGCACGACTAAGGTGAAACATCCACGCGGTTACCTCAATATGTTGAAACCATATTTAGACTCCCAGACCGAAGTGGCTCCGGAAGACCGTCCATTTGAGTTCTTTATGAATCGCTTTAGATTGTTGGAACCGTGCAACAAGAGGGATTTTATTGATCTAACGGGATTGAGTCTGGAGACAATAGAGCAACCATTAAACATAGCTCTGCAAAAGGGTTATCTGGTGGATGAGAACAATAGTTGGAGAGTGACAGAAAAAGGTAAGCTCTTCTTAAACGACCTGTTAGAGTTGTTTGTCGCTATTTAGTTGTCAGCCGAATCCTTCTAGGATTTATAAACATTATTATATTAAGAGGGTAAGCATGTTTATTTCTTTAATGAAAATAATTTCATTAATTTTCATTAGTGCATTTGTATCCAAAGCCGTATTTATTGGTTGGTATGAATTTGATTTTACCTCAACAAGTATTGTCGACTTTATCTATTCTTTAGCATGGGGAATACGATTCGATCTTACGGTTTCCTTTATGCTTACGGCATTGGGTTTTTTATTCATTACGCCCTTTTATCGATTTAAGAACTTTTACCAATATCTCTATGCTTTCGGGCTTAGCTTTAGTGTTTTAGGTGTGGTTTTCTCGACCATGGCTGATGCAATATATATGAGTCAGGCTAGCCGTCATATCACAATGGATATTAGTTTGGGCAAAGGGATGGAGCTTGAATTGGCAAGTACAGCAATCATTCAGTATCCATGGTTGTTCCTTGGCGCGACTCTGATTTCATTGTTCTTCATTACTATTATTGTTAAGCGTAAGTTCAAACTAGAGTTTTACTCTAAATGGTACAAGAACCTATTGTGTGGGATTCTATTTGTCGCCTCTTCGGTATTTGTGATTAGAGGTGGTTTTAATGATCATCCACAAAGCCCTATGAGTGTCTATAAAATTGGTGATGCAGATTTAGCTCGAGTAGCTTGGAGTGCGCCATATGCAATGACTTATTACGGTTTTATTAGTAAGGAAAATATAGCGTATCGATGGACACCAGTCCAAACTGAAACACAAATGCTAGAGCTGCAGAAAAAAGTCAAAACATCCTTTGAAAGTGATGTCAGTGAGTTGCAAGAACTAGACATTATAATGGTGTTATTAGAAAGCTGGGCTGCTGTAGACATGGCGGGTTATGGCGCTGAGGTTGATGCGACACCTTATTTTGATAGTTTGCGTAAATCCTCTTTAACCACGTCATCGTTTTATTCTAATGGATTTCGCACCGTTGAGGGTATCTTTGCGACTATGTGCTCAATGCCAAATCCCATAGGCAGCTCAGTAGCGGGTACTGATTTGATGGCAAGGCAATACCAATGTTTACCACAAATGCTCAAAGATAAAGGATGGGAGACCACTATTATTCAAGGCAGTGGTCAAGGGATTGTCGGTTCTTTTTCACAATCATTAGGATTTGAAAACTCTTATGGGAAATTTGATTTTCCTGACAGTAGTTTTGCAACAAACTACTGGGGCTATATGGACGATGGCATCTATGACTTTGCTCTTCGCCAACTCGACTCTAAAAGCACTCATCCCAAGTTTATGGTGATCAACACTGGTACGACTCACGACAGTTTCCTACCGTCTGAAAGCGATTATGTTTTTGGTAGTGCTACTCCAGATGAGCGTCGTCGCAGTACCGTGCATCATGCTGATCAAGCTTTAGAACGCTTTGTCACTGAAATAGAAAGTAAAGTAAGCAAACCGACGTTAATTATCCTGGTGGCAGATCATACGGCCATTGGGGCTAAAAATGATTTGCGTCATGTCTCAATTCCGTTTTTGATGCGTGGTGTTAATATTGATGTCCCAGTGCTCAATAAACCGGTCGCGGCATCGCATCGTGATATAGCACCAACAATACTTGATATCATGGGCGGCAAGGCATCTTGGTTCTCTGGACATAGCCTGTTATCAGAAGACTATAAAGAAGGGGCGAACTTTTCGGTCAATAATGAATTCTTCTGGATAGCGAATCATCTTTTAATGAGAATTAACGCTCAGAATGGAAATTTAGAGAGCTGCGCACAGATCTCTGAAAATACAACCGATTTAGAACCAGTACATTGCGATTTAGCTGATAAGAGTGTTCAAGAACAATATGAGAACGGAATCAATTACATGTTGTATAGTCAGCAGCACTTGTTTGAAGGAACAACGATGGCGTATTAGCGCTAAGAAGCGCACTATTACCATGCCTATCCTAGTGTAATTGACTAATGGTCCTTATCTTACTAAAAGAGTAAGGCCATTCATAATACAGATCTGAATTGAGAACTAAAAAATAGAACGACCAATTCGCTGCGATAACATTTCTAGGGCTCGGGTACCTGCGAGTGAGTTTCCAGATTTATCCAGCTCAGGAGACCAAACTGCGATCGTCATTTCACCCGGCACGATGGCAATGATCCCTCCGCCAACCCCAGATTTTCCTGGCATTCCGACCCGGTAAGCAAATTCTCCCGCACCGTCATAAAGGCCGCATGTCGCCAATAGAGCATTCAATTGTTTGGTTTGAGTAGGCGTAATGATCTGCTTCTTGGTGTTAACAGACTGCCCCTTGTTAGCCAAATAACTAAAGGTCTTAGCCAAGTCAACGCAGCTCATTTTCAATGCACAAGCGTGGAAATAGTTATTGAGAACAGGAATAACATCATTATCGAAGTTGCCAAATGAGCGCATGAGATAAGCAATAGCCGCATTGCGATCACTGTGCATCATCTCTGAAGCCGCAACGATCTTATCGTAGACGATGTGACTATCGCCGGAAAGCGTCCTAACAAACTCCAATAGACGCTGTCTAGGTGCGGATAAGCGGCTTTGTAGCAAATCAGCGACCACGATAGCGCCAGCATTAATAAATGGGTTTCTTGGGATACCCTGTTCCATTTCTAGCTGGATAAGTGAGTTAAAGGCTTGGCCTGATGGCTCTTTGCCGACTCGTTGCCAAATTTCTTCTGGTTTATACAGCATCATCGCTAAGGTCAAACTCAGTGCCTTAGAAATAGACTGAATGGAAAACGATTCTTCTGCGTCGCCAGCTGTAATTACTTCGCCATCATTGGTGTAAACCGCAATACCTAGCTTGTTGTTAGGTACTTTAGCTAGTGCAGGGATGTAGTCTGCAACTTTTCCTTGCCCAATCAGTGGTTTTACTTCACTAAGGATCGTGGAAAGGATCTGTTTGGTTGGTCTCATGTTTGGTGTTCTCCCAATGAGGGCGTCAAAAAAGCCAACAGAGAGTTGCTTTTCGCGATTAGATTTCAGTTAGTAACCGAAACTTAAGCGGTACGGCGATATTTGATATCCCAAACACCATGTCCGAGTCTGTGGCCGCGAGCTTCAAATTTTGTCAAAGGGCGATCATCTGGACGTGGTACAAAATCACCATCCGTCGCAATATTCTCATAACCAGGCGCTTGATTCATTACTTCAACCATATGTTCAGCGTAGTTTTCCCAGTCTGTTGCCATGTGGAATACACCAGTCTCTGGGATTAGCTTAGTTCTTACCATTTCAGCAAAGTCTAGCTGTACGATACGACGTTTGTGGTGACGTTTCTTATGCCATGGGTCTGGGAAGAACAATTGCATGGTGCTTATGCTGCTTTCTGGAATCATGTTAGCAAACACTTCAACTGCGTCGTGGCACATTACTCGTAGGTTGGTAATACCAGCATCGCGGGCAGAAGAAAGACACGCGCCTACACCAGGGCTGTGGACTTCAATGCCTAAGAAGTTTTTTTCTGGAGCGTTCTTTGCCATTTCTACCAGAGAAGCACCCATGCCGAAGCCAACTTCAAGTACAACAGGGTTGTTGTTACCAAATACCTGTTGCCAGTCGAGTAGTGACTCTTGGTAATCAATACCCATTGTAGGCCAGCACTCTTCCATCGCCGATTCTTGGCCCTTGGTTAGGCGTCCTTCACGACGAACAAAACTGCGAACTTTGCGAATCAGTTTGCCATCTTCTGTGTATTCGTTAGTAGTCACTTCACTCATTGGTTTAGCCTGTTCATTCAATAATCAGAGCGGGAATTATCCAAAGAATTTGCTCGCAAGCAAGCATTATCGGATCAGAATTTCACGCAGTTTTACTTCTGTTACTAAGTGTGGTGCAATTTCTAGCAAATTATAAGAGAGATGAGAGTAATTGTGACGCCTTTTGCACGCGCGATATTAGATTGGTATGAGAAGTACGGTCGCAAAGAGCTACCGTGGCAACAACAAAAGACCGCCTATAAGGTGTGGTTGTCGGAAATCATGCTGCAACAGACACAAGTGACCACCGTCATTCCATATTATGAACGGTTTTTGGAGCATTTCCCCACCGTAGAGTCTTTAGCTAAA
>ASHK01000850.1 GCA_000695745.1 Vibrio madracius
TGATCATGGCGTCACCATTCTGCTCGATATACGCATTCCAAACCGGTTGGATAGCTTGTTGGAATGCAGCGCCGTCAACGTCACGGTTTACTTGCATGCCCTGTGCTTCAAGTTCTGCAATCATCTCGTCTTCTTTCTCAATGCTGAGCTTACGTTGCATCGCTACCGCTTCTGCTGAAACTTCTTCGATGATTTTTTGCTCTTCAGGACTTAGGCCGTTGAACTTACGTAGGTTCATCGTAAGAACAAGTGGAGAGTAAGCGTGCTGAGTAAGACTTAGATATTTTTGAACCTCATTGAACTTGAACGAAAGCGTTACAGAAATTGGGTGGTCTTGAGAGTCGACAACGCCGGTTTCAAGTGCAGTATAAAGCTCTGATACTGGTAGCTGTTGTGGGTTTGCGCCAAGCTCGTTGAACATATCGTTTAGTGCTTTAGAGCCATTAACTCGCATTTGCAGACCTTTTACGTCGGCTGGTGTGCGAATGGGTTTATCATTGTTGGTCATATTACGATAACCGTTTTCAGGGAATCCAAGACCTTTTAGCCCAAACTTCTCGAACTTGGCTAGAACTTCTTGACCTGGTTCGCCATCAAGCACTTTGTAGGCTGTTGCACGATCTGGGAACATAAACGGTAGGGTAAAGGCTGCTGACTCAGGCATTAACCCGTTGTAGTTGTTAAGACCAACCATGGCCAAGTCCACAATGCCCGCACGAGAACCATCGATCATTTGCTTATCACTGCCTAGCTGACCTTGTGGGTAAATATTGACTTTGATGTCGCCATTAGAGCGCGCTTCTACTTCTTTTTTGAAGAACAACGACAAATCTTGTTGTAAGTCAGATTCAGGTGCTGCGTGAGCCAATTTCAACGTTGTAGCAGCAAATACGTTAGAGCTCATTGCGATAGTTGAAGCAAGTAACGTGAGTTTTAGTAGGGTTTTCATTATGTTTTTCTCCGTCGAGGGTTAACCAATGACCAATGACATTGGCACAGTGATAATGCTTGGAAATATGACAAACAATGCGAGTAGAACCAGATATGCTCCAATGAACGGCAGTACACCTTTCACAGCGGTAGACATTGGCACTCTAGCTACACCACAAACTACGTTTAGTACGGTGCCTACAGGAGGCGTAATCAAACCTATCGAACAGTTGATAACGAACAATAGGCCGAAATAGGTTGGGTCAATGCCAGCCATTTTGATCACAGGCATTAACAGTGGAACAAGAATTAGAATCGTCGGGCTTAAGTCCATCACCATGCCTACAC
>ASHK01000851.1 GCA_000695745.1 Vibrio madracius
GATTCAACTTGCTAACGATAGCGAGTACGGTTTGGCGGCAGGTATCTGGACATCAGACATGTCAACGGCCATTAAGTGCTCTCGCGCGTTAAGGGCAGGAACTGTATTTGTGAACAACTGGGATGGAGGAGACATGACCATGCCGTTTGGCGGCTATAAGCAAAGTGGTAATGGTCGTGACAAGTCACTGCATGCTCTACATAAATACACTGAAGTAAAATCAACGTGGATTGAATTAGACTAGCGCGATACTTCAATACAAAAAATAGCGAAGCTCTTGCTTCGCTATTTTTCATTGAAAGACTCTAGAATGTTGGCGGGGTCGCTGCACTAATAAGCTCACATTCGACTTTCCCCTTGTTACGGAAACGATGTGGTTTGCGCGTTTCAAAGTAATACGAATCGCCAGCTTTCAACACTCTTGTTTGACTGCCTACCGTGATCTCTATTTCCCCGCGAATAATGACCCCACCCTCTTCTCCATCATGTTCAATAAAGTCTGTCCCCGTATCAGAGCCTGGTGGATAAACCTCTCTCAAAACCGCAAGTTGACGGCCTTCTCGTTTTGCGCCCACCAACAGCATTTTTATCTTCCCGTCGCCAAGATCCGCCATCTGCTCAGCACTAAAAAAGATAATCATCCTTAGGTTCAACATCGAGGGTAAAAAACTCCCCCATTGAGATAGGTATTGCATCGAGGATCTTTTTCAAAGAGCCGACGGATGGATTAACTAAATTCTGTTCTATTTGAGAGATCATGGAGTTGGTGACTCCGCTCCGTTTCGCGAGTTCGCGTTGCGACAGCCCGCGCATGGTGCGAATTGTTTTTAACTGCTTACCTACATCCATATCTCTCTCCCAAGTTAGAACTTAAGACTCAGCATCCATCACTGTTTTCTATTGCTGACTCATTTTCATCTCAAGCAGCCTACGCTTTTCTGCCTCGCCATCAACCACCACGCAATAAACGTGGCACAGGAAACCGCTACTATCGTCAGTGTTGCCAATGCGTTGATTTTAGGGCTAACACCTAAACGAACACTGGAGAACACCACCATCGGCAATGTCGTCGCGCTTGGACCGGATACGAAGCTTGCAATCACTAAATCATCTAATGACAAGGTAAAGGCCAATAACCACCCAGCTAAAATGGCTGGCGCAATCGAAGGTAGCGTGATCTGAAAAAACACTTTCCAAGGCGGTGCTCCAAGATCCATGGCGGCTTCTTCGATAGAACGATCAACCTCTTGAAGTCGAGAACTCACCACCACCGTGACATACGCGGTACAAAATGTCACATGTGCAATCCATATGGTCATCATGCCTCTTTGGCTAAAGAGTCAAACACCTGACCCATTGCGATAAATAGCAGCAATAACGAAAGGCCTGTTATCACTTCTGGCATCACTAAAGGCGCCGTGATCATAAAGGCAAAACCTGTTTCACCTTTAAACTTTCCAAAGCGGTTCAATACAAACGCCGCAATCGTCCCGAGAATAACGGCGGCACTGGCCGATAAAAAACCGATCATCAGGCTGAGTTTTACGCCGCCCATTAAAAGATCATCTTCTAACAGCTCAAAATACCATTTAAACGAGAATCCAGACCATACGGTAACCAGTCGATTTTCGTTAAATGAATAAATAATCAAGATCAGAATTGGCAGATAGAGAAAGGTGAACCCCGCCGCTAAAATACACCACTTCAATTTACTGTTATAGACCGGAATGTCGTTCATGATTGTGCCTCCAGTTCACGTTTTTGATAACGATGGAACCACAGAATAGGCAACATCAGAATAAGCAACATTACGATAGCGACCGCCGAAGCGACCGGCCAATCTCGGTTATTAAAGAACTCTTGCCATAAGACTTTACCGATAAGCACAGTATCAGGTCCTCCAAGCAGCTCTGGAATGACAAACTCTCCAACCGCTGGAATAAACACTAGCATTGAGCCTGCGATAATACCGGCACGTGTTAATGGTACAAGCACCGTAAATAGTGTCGTTATTGGCTTAGCACCAAGGTCACTGGCCGCTTCTAACAAGGAATAGTCTACTCGCATTAATGCGGTATAAAGCGGAAGTACCATAAAGGGCAAATAGGTATAGATGATGCCGATATAAACCGCCGTGTCCGTATGCAGTATTTTTAGAGGCTCTTCAATAACACCAAAGGTCAGTAACATGTTGTTCAATAAACCGTTGTTCTTGAGAATGCTATCAC
>ASHK01000852.1 GCA_000695745.1 Vibrio madracius
TTATTCCTCGCCAAATGTTTGATATTGCAATTCAAGCGGCAATTGGTAATCACATTATTGCGCGCTCTACCGTTAAACAGTTACGTAAAAACGTAATTGCGAAGTGTTACGGTGGTGACGTGAGTCGTAAGAAGAAACTGTTGAAGAAACAGAAAGAAGGTAAGAAACGTATGAAGCAGATCGGTAACGTCGAACTGCCACAAGAAGCGTTCCTTGCAATTCTGCACGTTGGCAAAGACTAATTCTTTGTTTTACGACGACATAATTTAAGTTTGAAGTGAAAGTGTCGATGTGGTGCTTTCACTTTCGTTATTTTTACAGATACGAAAATTAAGGGAATGAAATGGCAAATACCTTCTCATTGATCCTCGTCATCGTGACGTTAGTGACAGGTGTCGTTTGGGTGTTGGATAAGCTCGTACTGAGAAAAAAACGTGAGCAAAAGCTCGCGGATATCCAAGCTCAAGCTAACCAAATCGATGAAGCAACAGCAAAAAAAGCGGTTGCCCCATCATGGTTTGTTGAGAACAGTGTTTCTATTTTCCCTGTTATCGCCTTTGTTCTGGTATTGCGTTCATTTATTTATGAACCATTCCAAATTCCGTCGGGTTCGATGATGCAACACTGTTGGTTGGCGACTTTATCCTAGTAGAGAAATACGCTTACGGTCTAAAAGACCCGGTATGGCGCACTCAGCTAGTCGAAACCGGTAAACCAGAACGTGGCGATATCGTAGTATTCAAATACCCACCTCAGCCAAGCATCGATTACATCAAGCGTGTTGTCGGCTTACCAGGTGATACCGTTCGCTATAGCGCCCGTAAGGATATTTGTATCCAAACAAAAGGCTCGTCAACGTGTAAACCTGTGAAGCTATCCAATGTGGAAGAGAGTCCATTTGTACAAAATGGTATCCCGCTGATTCAGATGGATGAAAAGCTGGGTAAAGTTGAGCACCAAATCTTGATTAACCCTTTGCGTCGTGATCGTGTTGACCAGTATCAACCACGTAACGGCGTCAATGAATGGGTTGTGCCTGAAGGTCATTACTTTGTGATGGGTGATAACCGTGATAACAGTGCAGACAGCCGCTACTGGGGATTTGTCCCAGAAGGAAACCTAGTCGGTAAAGCCGTAGGGATTTGGATTAGTTTTGAATTTGAACGTGGTGCAGATAGCATTCTGCCTACATGGATACCAACCGGTGTAAGATTTAATCGCATCGGTGGAATAGACTGAACGAGAGAGCATGAATTCTTCTATTGAACGATTAGAAAAAAAGCTCGGCTATCATTTTAATGATAGCGAGCTGCTCATGTTGGCGCTGACTCACCGCAGCGCCAATGGTAATCATAATGAACGACTAGAGTTTCTGGGCGATTCAATTTTAAGTTTTGTCATCGCTGACGATCTTTATCACCGCTTTCCAAAAGTGAATGAAGGGGATATGAGTCGAATGCGTGCCACCTTAGTAAGAGGGAACACTCTCGCTGAGTTAGGGCGTGAGTTTGTCTTGGGAGATTACTTAAAATTAGGTC
>ASHK01000853.1 GCA_000695745.1 Vibrio madracius
GCTTCAAAAAACAGACTGTTCGGATCTGGATTATCCGAACCTGGAGAAACTGAGAACTGCGCATTGATGGTTTGGGGACGCATATCGGCATCAGCTTCAATAAAAGAGGTAGAACCTTCTATCACCTCACCGGCATCACCGTCTCGAATAAAGATGGTCGCAGTAGCCTGGCCAAAATCATTTTCTTGGTCACTCGCAAAATAATCGAATTGAATTTTAGGATTAGTCGAAGCGTCTTGATTCCGGTTCGCAGCGAAGTTGTAGTGTCCGTTGGCAAACACACTGAGTTGTCCTTCAGATAAAGTGACCACCGTTGGAGTACTGCCGCTGACCCCATACTCCACATTATCAACGATTATTTTGTTTATGGTTAATGCGCCATCGAGATCGATATCGTTATTCAGAACGTTACCTGATCGTACCTTTCCCTCGGTAACAAAGGAAAAATCATTAAACAAAACCGGAGCGATATCGACGATGTTTATCGGCAAATGCCCAATCACTACCTCCGTGGTGCCGTCTGCATCGGTTTGAGTGCCTTGTACTAAAATTGCCGTTTGAATAGAGTTTAATGGTGCATCTTGATCGATCACTTGTTTAAACGCGATGTTCACCGAATCACCGGCTAACGTCGCAACAAATACCGTTTCACCATCACTACGAACACCCGTTATGACTTGGTTTGTGACCGTGACCGTTATGCTCAAACCATTGGATGTGAGCTGATCAATTAAGGCTTGTTCTTCATAAAACTTAAAGTCTGCATTTTGAATGCGGACATCCGATTCTTTGTCTTGGGAACCAAAAATCCCTACTATCGTGTCAGAAAATGCCAGCGATTCAGGTAAGATAATGGTCGGCATATCATCGATAGCTGTGTTCCCGACTGCGTTTGAGACTTTTGCATCTAATGTCCACTCAACACCTTTATCGAGTGCACTGATGTCGATATCGTTGACCACCCAGTTACCAGCGTTATCGACATCACCCTGAAACTCCAATAATCGTTACGCCGTCACTCACAATAACAGTAACAGGTAACCCTTCTTCTACTAGTCCTGTCGTGCCTTGTAGAGTAGTCAGGTTGCCGGCACGAAACGAGAGAATATTGAACCCTTGCAGAGTATCGATATCAATAGTTGGCTTTACGACATCAATCGTAGACGTATCGGCCGCTGACGCTGGGTTTCCGGCTACGTCAACGGTGGAAGCCACCACATTTAGAGGTCCATTATTAAACGAAGATAGATCGACACCCGTTACACTCCAAACACTATTCGTTACCGTCGCACTTAGATTAAGCGGCGATCCGTTTTGGCCTGTAATAACAATCTCAACGATCTGGCCGTCTTCAACGTCAGTCACAGTTCCTGAGATGGTTGAGTTTGTTATCTCGTTTTCATTGATGACCCCATCCGTGTCGTCGAACGCTACCGTAATAAGGGCCTGAGTATCTTTAATAATGGTGTCGGTGGAGTTTGCAGGGTTACCTGCAATATCGATGGTGGAAGCTTCAATGGTCAAGACACCATCTTCTAAAGTCGTCACATCCAGAGTATTAACATTCCAAGCACCAACGTCATCAACTGTTGACGAACCTGAAATTGAATTACCCTGCTCATCGGTGATTACCCAATTAATTGGCTGTCCAGATTCAACATTTGCAACACTACCCAAATAGGCACTGCTACTCACCTCTATGGCGTTAAGGTAGTCGTCACCAAAACCATCTGCTTCAACGGTAATGCTCGCCAATGTATCTTTTATCGTGTCATCATTGGCAGAAATGCTATTACCAAAATCGTCTGAAACAACGGCGTTAACACTCAACGGCCCTTCCAGTAACTCGGTCAGAACCACTCCTGTTACTGAGTAAGCATTGTCCTCTGTGATGGCTTGAGCTTCAACAGTATTCCCTTGTTGATCAGAAATCGTTATCTGAACTATCCGCCCATCGCGGACCTCGGTTGTTGTGCCGATAATCGTGACATTAGGCACCTCGAACTGGTTTTCGTAACCATCTCCACCGTCTAAAATATCGACCGTAATTTGAGCTTGGTCTGAGAGGATATCGAGTGCTGATAATTCAGGTCGAGTCTGTTGAGAATCAAATATTCCAGGTCTGGTATCAAACCCAGCTTTAGCGATGGTTTCATTCAAGCTGGCTTTCAAGGCAATAACAAAGCCACCACTGTCACTAGAGCTTGAAGTTGTGGTATCGACCGTCCCTTTTGCAGTCGTTATGTTATTTGAAAGGTTATTTATCGTCTCAGATAGCTCGCGTTCGATAACAGCAATTTGTGTCTTGGACAATTGAACATCGTCACCGAGTTGTTGAACCTCTTGCCTTACAAACTGAACCCCTTCTAACAATTCTTCATCATTCGCTACGCGCTCCCACGATCCATCTGTAAATATCTTCCAAACGACATCGCCTAGCTGCATGTAAAGAACTGGCACCATACTAAACACCCCAAACCACACTAACTTATTCATTAAGAATAGTATTTCTTAGGGCCTCTGCTCGAAATGTTGCTAAAAAGTTACTCAGATCTCAGCTTTTAAACGTTAATGATTGTTATTCATTGCATCATTGACATCAAGATTTGCGCACTAGGTCGCATTTATCAATATAAAATCAAAACACTTATTGTCATTTACTAGGCTATAGCCGTGGTAAAAATCTTATAACCACATGTTTTTAATGGATAAAAAGGAATTTGCATGGCTAAAATAATATTGTATATGCCGACACCAACAACGGACTTATTGTCATATATAGAATACGGCGATCAACCCACCGATAGTGGGGGGTTATCGACATTTGCTGGTCACCGAAAGAATCATCAGTGGATCGAATATCTGTTAAACACGAAGAACAAAGAAGCGATACAAATTTGGTACGAGCCCAAAACCGTCATTAATGAACTTAAGACTATTTCAAATGACGACCAGATCTACATTCGAGGGCATGGAGAACCTGGTAATGAGTTCATCCGCACTTCAAAAGGCGGCAAAGAACTTGGCCACCGCTTCGTCGTAGATAGACTGCGAGAAAATGGATTACCAAAAACCTTTCGAGGAAAGATCAAGTGTTACAACTGCAACAGCGGTTCGTGGCTCAATGGGAAACGCAGTTTTGCACAAGCTCTCGCCGATTATATGTACGGCTGGGGATACGACAAATGTACCTACTACGGATATCGTGGAAAATTAGATTCGTACTATAAACAAGGGACACAAGGTGTCCACAAATACATTCGAGAGGGAGCATGGGATGTCAACCAAGGGATATGTCGTGCAAGAGACGGACGTGTCCAAATAAAACCTCAGACTCTCAACCCAACTCAGTGGCAATCTCTGTCGGGTTAATTAAATGGCTGATCACAGCGACGCTTTGTTTGCGTCGCTGTTAATACATAATGCAACAGCTACATCTGCTTTAACGGTTTAACGACGCTATCGAGTCCCTCAATTTTTAGCGCTAAACAGAGTTTGAGAAGGTCGCCTAACTCACCATTAGGCCATCCTTTTTTATCAAACCAAAGCAGATAGTCTTCAGGTAAATCGATTAGCACCCTGCCCGCATATTTGCCAAACGGCATCTGCATTCTCGCCAGCTTTATTAAGTTCTCTTTCTGTAACATCTCATCATCACTCAATGATATCTAAGCAGATAATAGTAGCTCGGCAGTATATCGTTATTTTGCGCCGTGAACAGTGTTATTGTGACTATAAAACACGGCAAGCCAAACGGTTATTGAGGTCGTTGACGTCGATTTAACCCGATGCTTAACATGTGCTGGAATATCAACATAATCTCCCACACCAAGTGTCAATGTTGTGCCATCAATGTATTCAATTGCACCTTCGCCTTGTAATACTGTTACCCATTCGTTC
>ASHK01000854.1 GCA_000695745.1 Vibrio madracius
TGATTCGCCAAATAATCGTCGTGGCAATTTAGGATTTATTATGTCAGACCCCAAGTTTATACACCTTCGAGTTCACAGTGACTTCTCCATGGTCGATGGTCTATCGAAGGTGCCAGCACTAGTAAAAAAAGTGGCAGAAATGGGTATGCCAGCAATGGCACTGACCGATTTCACCAACCTTTGTGGGTTAGTGAAATTTTATGGTAATGCACACGCTGAAGGAGTTAAGCCACTGATTGGTTCTGATTTTTCCCTTCAGTCTGACGAATTTGGTAGTGAGTTAACACGTATTACGGTATTGGCTGCAGATAACACGGGTTATAACAATCTTACGTTGCTGATTTCAAAAGCTTACCTTAGAGGCCACATTCAGCATCAGCCGGTCATAGACAAAGCTTGGTTAGCAGAGTTATCCGAAGGCTGATTGTATTGTCTGGAGCCAAAGAGGGTGAGGTCGGTAAAGCGCTTCTAAAAGGTAATGTCACTCTAGCTAAGCAGTGTGCCCAGTTCTATCAAACGCATTTTCCTAACCGCTACTATTTAGAGTTGATCCGCACGGGGCGAGCAGACGAAGAAAGCTACTTACACTTTGCTGTCGAGTTAGCAGAAGAACTTGATCTGCCAGTTGTCGCGACTAACGAGGTCGTGTTCGTCGATAAAGAGCTCTTTGATGCGCATGAAATTCGCGTTGCGATTCATGATGGCTATACGCTGGATGATCCCAAACGTCCTAAAAACTACAGTGCTCAGCAGTATCTTCGTAGTGAAGAAGATATGTGTGAGCTATTTGCGGATATCCCAGAAGCACTGCAGAACTCTGTAGAAATTGCTAAGCGTTGTAATGTGACGGTTCGTCTTGGTGAATATTTCTTACCTGCGTTTCCTACTGAAGGTATGAAAGAGACAGATTTCTTGGTAATGAAATCAAGAGAAGGTCTTGAAGAGCGCTTGGAGTTTTTGTTCCCGGATGAAGCGGTGCGAGCAGAACGTCGCCCAGAATATGACGACCGATTGCAGGTTGAACTTGATGTGATCAACCAAATGGGCTTTCCCGGCTACTTCTTGATCGTTATGGAATTTATCCAATGGTCAAAAGACAATGCGATTCCCGTAGGACCTGGGCGAGGTTCGGGTGCGGGGTCGTTGGTGGCTTATGCGCTTAAAATCACCGACCTTGATCCACTAGAATACGACCTTCTTTTCGAACGATTCTTGAACCCAGAACGTGTCTCCATGCCCGATTTCGATGTCGATTTCTGTATGGATAAACGTGATCAAGTTATTGACCACGTCGCAGAGATGTATGGACGGGATGCCGTATCGCAGATCATTACTTTTGG
>ASHK01000855.1 GCA_000695745.1 Vibrio madracius
CAGTTGAGAATATAGCGTTGTTTAGGCGCTTCGTCATGAATATGTTGAAGCAATGTGAGTGTGGCGCTGCGAGTCAAAGACAAAAGCTTAAAAAGGCTGGGTGGAGTGATGATTATAGAGCGCAAGTATTCTTTGGCTTATAAAATGAGCAAAGTATGCTCGCGCCCTGTTTCAGGAGTGAAGTCACTGGTTTGTTTTGTTTTAACATGTTCTGATTTTCAAATATGAACATCAATGCTAGCCATATCACCCAAACTATATTAGGCTGGCGAACCATTACGCTCAGGCCAATAAATAGTGCTGATACTTTGAAACGCTTATCTAAGAAAAAATATACTCCTAACAGAATAGTCAACATCGATAGCGAGTGGGTATAGACGAGAAAATTATAAGGAAACATGACGGGTAGGAAGAAAAACGCCAATGCCCTTGGTGTTGCAATATCAGGGTTTAGTTTCAAAACGCATCGGTAGTAAACTACAACCGATACCAGTACTGCCAACAATGACAGTAGGCGAAAATCCTGCAACGTGCTCATATTCAACGCATAAGCAATGGCAGCGTAG
>ASHK01000856.1 GCA_000695745.1 Vibrio madracius
GTTTGATGCGAGTGATTACAAAGGTAAAAATCTCGCAAAAGAAACGCACGTTATTATCGTGGCTTCAACTAATGGAGAAGGTGAAGCACCTGATAATGCGATTGAGCTGCATGAATTTCTGCAGTCCAAAAAAGCCCTAAACTTCACAACTTAAAATACGGTGTCATTGGTTTAGGTGACTCAAGTTACGAGTTCTTCTGCCAAACCGGCAAAGACTTTGATTCTTTCTTAGCTAAGCTGGGAGCTACCTCATTTATCGACCGAATTGACTGCGATGTCGACTATGATGCGCCAGCTGAAGAGTGGCGTGCGAATGCTTTGGAAAAAATAAAAGCCGACCTCGCATCTCAAGCTGCAGAAGTTGTAACGCTGCCAGTCGCTAATAATACCGCTGCATCAACCTATACCAAGAAGAACCCATACACTGCGACGTTACTGACTAGTCAAAAAATTACTGGACGTGACTCTGGTAAGGATGTTCGTCACATCGAGATAGATTTAGAAGGCTCAGGTCTTACTTACCAGCCAGGCGATGCGCTTGGTGTATGGTTTGAAAACAACAGCCAATTGGTGGATGCGCTACTCGCACAATCAGGTTTGTCTGGTATTGAAAGTGTCGGTGTTGACGGCGAAAGTTTATCCCTTCGTTCTGCGCTGATTCGCCATTATGAAATTACCGCTGCGAACCCTCAATTGGTTAGCCAGTACGCTGAACTCTCCAACAGCAAAAAACTGCTTAAGTTACTCGAAGACAAAGACAAGCTGCGAGAGTACGCGGGGCGTACTCAGGTATTAGACGTATTTAAAGAGAAGAAAACCAAACTTGAAGCATCACAGTTACTGTCATTGCTACGCCGTCTAACTCCTCGCCTTTACTCTATTGCTTCTAGCCAAGAAGAAGTGGATGAAGAAGTACATCTAACCGTTGGGCTGGTGGAGTATTCTGCTGGAGAGGAGAGTCGCTACGGCGGTGCTTCGTACTTCTTGTCTCGTGATCTAGAAGAAGGCGCGGAAGTAAAAGTGTTTGTAGAACACAACAACAACTTTAAGTTGCCAGAAAATGGAAATACGCCAGTTATTATGATCGGCCCAGGCACTGGTATTGCACCATTCAGAAGCTTTATTCAACAGCGTGATAATCAAGGTGATAGTGGTAAAAACTGGTTATTTTTTGGAGATCGTACCTTCACACAAGATTTCCTCTATCAAGTGGAATGGCAAAAGTACCTTAAGTCGGGTGTCTTAAGCCGTTTAGATGTGGCGTTTAGCCGAGATCAACATGAGAAAGTCTATGTGCAACACCGCCTATTAGAGCAAGGTGAACAAGTGTGGCAATGGCTTGAAGAGGGAGCACATATCTATGTGTGTGGCGATGCGAATCATATGGCTAAGGATGTACATAATGCACTACTAGAGATTACTAAGGTGCATGGTGGAAAATCACCGGAACAAGCTGAGGAGTTTGTCAGCGAATTAAGAAAAGCAAAACGTTATCAGAAGGATGTGTACTAATGAGCAAGCAATCAGCGACTATTCAAGAAGTATTAGGTCAGGAATTAGGGCCGCTATCTGATAACGAGCGCCTGAAACGAGAAAGTAATCTGCTTCGCGGTACGATCGAAACGGATCTGCAAGATCAAATAACGGGCGGCTTTACAGCGGATAATTTCCAGTTGATACGATTCCACGGTATGTATCAGCAAGACGACCGTGATATTCGAAATGAGCGAGCTAAGCAAAAGCTCGAACCTCTACATAACGTTATGCTGCGAGCAAGAATGCCAGGTGGAGTCATAACACCGAAACAGTGGCTTGCCATTGATAAGTTTGCAACAGAGCATTCTCTTTATGGCAGTATCCGTCTGACTACTCGTCAAACGTTCCAATTTCATGGTGTACTGAAGCCAAATATCAAGTTGATGCACCAAACACTGAACTCTATTGGTATTGATTCAATTGCCACTGCTGGAGACGTGAACCGAAATGTCTTATGTACGACTAACCCTGTTGAGTCTGAGCTACATCAAGATGCGTATGAGTGGGCGAGTAAAATCAGTGAACACTTACTACCTAAGACGAAAGCCTATGCTGAGATCTGGTTGAACGGTGAAAAAGTAGAAACAACGCAAGAAGATGAACCTATTCTAGGCAAGAACTATTTGCCTCGTAAGTTCAAAACCACTGTGGTGATACCACCGCAAAATGATGTAGATGTTCACGCTAATGACTTGAACTTTGTTGCTATCGCAGAAGAGGGCAAACTTGTCGGTTTTAATGTGCTGGTGGGTGGCGGATTAGCGATGACACATGGTGACACCAGTACTTATCCAAGAAGAGCAGATGATTTCGGTTTTGTAGCGCTTGATAAAACGCTTGAAGTGGCTGCAGCAGTGGTGACAACACAAAGAGACTGGGGTAACCGCTCTAACCGTAAAAATGCCAAAACCAAATACACATTGGATCGTGTAGGTATTGATGTCTTTAAAGCAGAAGTAGAAAAGCGCGCCAGCATCAAGTTTGAGCAAAGTAAACCATATGAGTTCACAGAGCGTGGCGATAGGATTGGTTGGGTTGAAGGTATTGATGGTAAACACCATCTAACACTCTTTATTGAAAATGGACGTCTACTGGATTTTCCGGATAAACCTTTAAAGAGCGGCGTTGCAAAGATCGCTGAAATTCATAAAGGCGATTTTCGAATGACGGCCAACCAGAATCTTATTGTGGCTAAAGTTTCCAAGTCCAATAAAGCCAAGATAGAAAAGATAGCCCGTGAACATGGCTTGATGGATGACACAGTATCAGAGCAGCGAAAAAACTCGATGGCTTGTGTTGCTTTCCCTACATGTCCTCTTGCGATGGCAGAGGCGGAACGTTTCCTACCAAGCTTTGTTACTGATGTGGAATCTATCTTGGATAAACATCAGATCAATAAGGAAGAGAGCATTATCTTGCGAGTGACAGGTTGCCCCAATGGTTGTGGACGAGCAATGTTGGCTGAAATAGGGCTGGTGGGTAAAGCTCCCGGTCGATATAACTTGCATTTAGGTGGTAACAAAGCAGGTACTCGTGTTCCTAAGATGTATAAAGAAAACATCACCGAAGCACAAATCCTAGAGGATATCGATTCGTTAGTTGGTCAGTGGGCCGAACAACGAGAAACAGGTGAAGCCTTTGGAGACTTTGTTATTCGAGCGGGAATCATTCAAGAAGTGAAAGTATCGAAAAGGGACTTCTATGCTTAGACTCCAAGAACATTCAACATTGAAAGATTTACTTTCGCTCACCAAAACTGAACAGATCCTAACATTGGCTGAGCTGAATGCAGAGTTGGAACTGCTCAATGCAGAGCAAAGAGTTCGGTGGGCGTTTGAAAATCTACCGGGACAGCATATCTTAAGCTCGAGTTTTGGTATGCAAGCTGCTGTTATGCTTCATTTGGTTAGTCAGGTTCGTTCGGAAACCGCGATAGTGTTAACAGATACGGGGTACTTATTTCCTGAAACCTATCAATTTATTGATGCGCTTAAGGAGAAGTTAAACTTAAACCTACATATATATAAAGCAGAGTTGTCGCCGCAATGGCAAGAGGCAAGATATGGCAAGCTGTGGGAACAAGGTCTTGAGGGAATTAAACGTTACAACCAAATGAATAAAGTCGAGCCGATGAAAAGAGCTTTAGAGGACTTGGGGGTTCAGACTTGGTTTTCAGGATTGAGAAGAGAGCAGTCGGAGAGTCGAGCTAACTTGCCCGTACTAGCGATTCAAAATGGCAGGTTTAAGTTTTTACCTATTATAGATTGGAGCGATGACCAGATTGATGCTTATTTATCTGAACACAGCTTGAGTTATCATCCGCTAAAAGAGGAAGGGTACCTATCTATTGGTGATACACATTCGACGGAAAAGTGGAAACCTGGGATGAAGATAGAAGAAACTCGTTTTAATGGATTAAAGCGAGAATGTGGTTTGCATGAGGATGACGTCGAGCAAGACGGTTCTGGAATCTAGATTAAATCTGGCATTAAAAAGGAGGGGAAACCCTCCYTTTTAATAACTCTGTGGATAACTTGTATTTAAAATAAGGATAAAGTGGGATAAATAAGGCTTTGGGTGAAAAAGAGGCGCTTAGGCGTTATTTTTCTATTTTTTCTTAAAAACACTTGCCAACGTGATCCGGATCTCTATAATGCGTCCTCACTGACACGGCAGAGCCCACAAGGGTTCAAGGCAAGAGTCAGTAAGGCGTTTAGCTGACAAGATGGTCTTCTAGTTAGATTTGAAAAAATCAAAAATAATTAGAAAAAGTGTTTGACACTGAGAATCATCTCGCTAGAATAGCCGCCTCTTCAAACGGAAAGCGAAACGCAGAGTTCTGAAGAGAATGTTCTTTAACAATATAAACCTATCAATCTGTGTGGGCACTCGTTGATGATAATCAAATTAGA
>ASHK01000857.1 GCA_000695745.1 Vibrio madracius
TTGACGCTAATTCTGCGGCCATTTCCTCGTCCAAAGCGATACCGAGTGCCGCGCTCATTGAAATAACTTTGGTCATACATTCATCGACTAAAGGATGGTTACTTTCTAAGATGCTCTCTACAAGCTTTTCACAAGGCTCGGCAGTCAGTTCTTCGAGTAAAGAATCTCTGATTTCTTCTCGAATTTGATCGAACAAGGTGTTTAATTCACTATTGATCTGCTCTTTACTCTTCATGGTTAAGTTACTTTGTGTCGATTTCGAGTTCCCTGATACCAAGAGCTTTTCAAACGTAGAGCGCGCTATCGTCATATTAGTGACAGTACGAATTTGTTTAGGTAGAGAGCCATTGAGGTTTTGTTGTAGATAGTGTATTTACCACTTTCTTTGTTTTTAAGCAGTGAGGCTACGTGTTCGGCGGTTTTAGAATTCAACGGGATATAATCACTATCATATTGAATATTCTCTGCTGTTAATGACGCTTTAACTTTCCAACGGTTGAAGTGATAAAAGCTCGCCTTTCCTTCAAGCACGGTGCCAAACACGTAGTTAAAATCAGGTCGGCTAGTGACCTCAATAGCTTCATTGGCGAAGTCGATGTTGAGAACAGTGTCTGCATCTTGATTAATGGTAAATATCGGTTCTGGCAAAAAAACATCCAACGTATTCTGAATGGTCTTGATGAGTTGCTTCTCGATCTCTCTTTTGCCTCTTGTATCTGTATCATTCTCTAAGGCGGAGAATACAATCTCATAGTTTTCGCTTAATACATTTAAGTCTTGCTTTTGTTGTTCTTTTAGTAACTCTGATGAGCGAGAAGAGGTAAAAGCAATATTGATACGCATTTCAAAAATGCCATGCGTCATAAGTTGATACACCCATTGCATCAAAAACTGATACGTAGAAGGGTCGGGTGTATTCACTTTATAGTTCTGACCCAGGTGTTTCTTCATAAATGCAATGTTGCTTTCATAAAGTTCATACTTCTTTGCTTCCATACTATTAGTAATAACACCAAAAGTTGTCACAATTTCCTTGGTAATTTGCTCTCTGCGCTGTCGTAGTAATGTCAAACGGGAGCGTTTGTAGAAGTAACGGAAAAAAGACAGCCCTTTTGTTACAGCTATCCACTCATCAATGGTTTGACGAGACTTTTGTTGCATGATTGTGCTAGGACTCAAGCGCTTTATATTGACCTCACTTGGCGTTTGAGCATCGGCTTTGTTATTTCCCTTTGTGGTTTGTCTATTTACTGTCTTGGCGACTTTTTTGCGTTTAAAGACAGAATAATACAGTACGAACCATACCAAATAGAGATAGAAAGCGAGATATTGGCGGATCGCTCCTTCACCTTGATAAGGCGTGTAGCTTGTGTCGGTTGATAATCGGAGTTACGTCTTCTCTCTCTGACTTCATCAAGTATTTTCTGTTTTAGAGCTTTATTGGGAATAGGGTAAAACTCAT
>ASHK01000858.1 GCA_000695745.1 Vibrio madracius
TCTTCATCGCCCGTCGATTTATCGTTGCCCAGTGCAAACCACATCAAAGTTCATGACACGAGTGAGTGGAAGTAAAGACCTCGCTATCCGACATGCCTCAAAAGCAAAACGATGAGGTTGGCGATTTAACCAAAGACATTAATGCTTTCTTGGACACTGTCTCTGACAGTCTGATCAAAGTTCAAAACACTGCACAAACCGTCAGTGCGAATGCTGATAAGTTGACGGACATCGCCGAGTCTAACGAGTCCATCGCGAAAAGGCAGCTCGCCGAAACTGCCGCCGTGGAGTCGAACATGCAAATGCTCAAACAGCAGCAAGCGACGGTCAGCGATGCAACAGAGCGCGCGTCATTATTGATGCAAGAAACTTGTGACTTAACCAAAGCCAGCAGCCTAGTAGCACAATCGGCTAGCAGTGATATTGAATCTTTGGTTCAAGACATCACGCAAGTCTCCACTCATATCTCAGAGCTTAACCAACAAACGGAACAAGTGTCTGCCATTTTATCGACCATAAAAGGCATCGCAGACCAAACAAACCTACTGGCTCTCAATGCGGCGATTGAAGCCGCACGAGCAGGTGAGCAAGGAAGAGGATTTGCCGTTGTCGCAGATGAAGTGCGTTCCCTCGCGAGTCGAACGACACAAGCCACTAACGATATTGAAACCATTATTGCCCAGTTTCAGCAAGGCAGTAGTTTCTCTGTTCAAGCGGTTCAAAGCGTCTCCAATACCGCCCATCAAAGGGCAGATGAAGTTCAGGCGCTTGCCGACAAAATGCAAACTGTCGTGTCTCAAATTGAAGTGACTACCGATATAGCCAATCAAGTCCAAGAACAAATACAAGCCAATCGAGAGACCAGTGAAAGCATTGGTCAAAAAGTCATCACAATTAGTGTGCATGCCAATGAAGCTTCGGACTCAGCCACGCAAACGCATCAAATTAGTATGGATTTGCAGCAACTTTCCCATCAACTCGATACATTACTGAATCAATTTATGCTGAATAACCACAATAAAGGTTGAACCGTGAAAATTGACAGGTAATATGTCTCTTTGAAAAGAAATTTAGTAGCAACCCAATGAATTGGTTAAATGTTGGCCAATAATCATTGGGTTGTATTGTTACCTCCATGGAGAAGATTAATAACATGACTTACGCGCCTGTAACTGACGTACTAAGCGGTAAGCTAGCTGTTGACAGTGAAGTCACTGTACGCGGCTGGATCCGTTCACGTCGTGATTCCAAAGCTGGAATCTCTTTCCTTGCCATCTACGACGGCTCTTGTTTCGACCCGATTCAGGCCGTGGTCCCTAATAATCTTAATAATTACGAGAATGAAGTACTCAAGTTAACAACAGGCTGTTCTGTTGAAGTAACAGGTACTATCGTAGAGTCTCCAGCAAAAGGTCAAGACTTCGAGCTTGCAGCGACAGACGTTAAGGTTGTTGGTTGGGTTGAAGATGCTGATACTTACCCAATGGCGAAAACTCGTCACTCAATCGAGTACCTACGTGAAGTGGCTCACCTACGTCCACGTACCAACGTGATTGGTGCTGTAGCACGTGTACGTAACTGCCTATCGCAAGCTATTCACCGTTTCTATCACGAGCAAGGTTACTTCTGGATGTCTGCGCCACTGATCACGGCTTCTGACGCAGAAGGTGCTGGTGAAATGTTTCGCGTATCTACACTAGATATGGCTAACCTTCCGTTGACCGAACAAGGTGACGTTGACTTCAACGAAGATTTCTTCGGTAAAGAAACGTTCCTAACCGTTTCTGGTCAGCTTAACGCTGAAGCGTATGCATGTGCACTAAGCAAAGTGTACACATTCGGCCCTACTTTCCGTGCGGAAAACTCAAACACCAGCCGTCACCTAGCCGAATTCTGGATGGTTGAGCCTGAAGTGGCGTTTGCAGACCTTGATGATGCGGCGAAACTGGCTGAAGACATGTTGAAGTACGTGTTCAAAGCGGTATTGGAAGAGCGTCGTGACGATCTTGAGTTCTTTGCGCAACGCATCAACAAAGAAGCAATTACTCGCCTAGAGAAATTTGTAGAGTCTGACTTTGCACAAGTAGACTACACAGACGCAATTCAAATCTTGCTTGATTCAGGTAAAGAGTTCGAATTCCCTGTTGAGTGGGGTATCGATATGTCTTCTGAACACGAGCGCTACCTAGCGGAAGAGCACTTCAACGCTCCTGTTGTTGTTAAGAACTACCCGAAAGACATCAAAGCGTTCTACATGCGTCTGAACGATGACGGTAAGACTGTAGCTGCGATGGATGTACTAGCACCTGGCATCGGTGAAATCATCGGTGGTTCTCAACGTGAAGAGCGTCTAGAACTGCTAGACAAACGCATGATTGAGATGGGTATCGACCCAGAGCACATGAGCTGGTACCGCGATCTTCGTCGCTACGGCACGGTTCCTCACGCAGGCTTCGGTCTTGGTTTTGAGCGTTTGGTATCTTATGTTACTGGTATGGCAAACATCCGTGACGTGATTCCATTCCCACGTGCACCACGTAGCGCGAACTTCTAAGCTCGTAACGCACAATTAAAATCCATGTTAAGACCACCACTAGGTGGTCTTTTTTTAAATTTATCTTGCAAATTCAACCGTCAATATTTGAATGCTTAAGTTGCAAATTCGAAGTAAATATTCGGTTGGTAAATCACTATTTTAGCACTACATTTAGAGTGTTAACTTTATATAGAACGAGGTCTAATGATGGGAAAATTTACAGCAAAAGACATTGAATACTACGGTGAATCAGACGGCGTTCATAAATGGCAAGCCTCAAGTGGTCAGCCTTACTATTGGCATCCAGATTGGCTACATGTTGCGGAAGATGAAATTGGATTGCATCCAAAACAAGCGTTAGAAGTCAATGACAAAGAAACATGCAACAAAAGAGCAACAGCAGTGAGTGCCATCGTCAAACATCTAAATGAATGGC
>ASHK01000859.1 GCA_000695745.1 Vibrio madracius
TTAGAAGGTTTATCCAACAAACAACCAAATACCGACACCACACATAAGGTTTCCAGCAATACGATTCATAGTACGTACGTTATTTGCGTTTCCGAGCGTTCGTTTTAGTCCTTTCCCGCCAGTGCATATATCGTCATACAAACAAATTCACTCACCAGAATAATACCGAGCATGATAGACACTTGCCCAAACATCGGTTTTGATTGATCGATAAAAGGTGGCAGCAGCGAGATCATAAAAGCCCAACCTTTTGGGTTGGCGATGGCAGTAACAAAACCTTGAACGACCAGATCCCAGTCGTTATGTATGGTCTGTTGTTCGACATCTGATGTGATAGCCAATTTGCCTCTTGAACGCCACATTTGAATACCGAGATAAAACAAGTAGGTTGCTCCGAGCGCTTTAAATATGGTGAAGATCTCTGGGTATTTCAACATAACGGCGGCGATACCAAGAATAGCGGCAAGAGAAACCGCAGCAACACCAAGCAGTTCGCCGATCATCATCCATAAGGTGCGTCGATAACCAATACTCATACCCATGGTCAACGCAAGCGTCATGCACATTCCGGGAGTAATGGAAACGAAGAAGAAAGTAGGGATAAATATTGACAGTGTTGCCCAGTCCATAATGATACGTTTTAGAATATTTAACAATTTGGCTATTAATAACAGAGATTTCGTGACAGAACTATCAATTTGTTAAACAGAATGGAATATTTTTCGTTCGTTAAAGGTTGGAGTTAAATAGAGTGGTTAAGCCCTTAAAAGGATAAAATAGGGCTAATTGGTTAAATGTTAGACGCATCGATCTGTTAAGTAGTGTAAGCCTAAATGGTAACACTTTGACATACATAATGTTTACATTCATTGTTGTTGAGCTATCTAATAACGTACATAGGAAACTAAGAAATGGAATTCAAAAAAACCATTCGTCGAATGAGTACTATTGTCATTGCGTCTCTCTCTGCTGTGGCGACCTTTCAAGTGCATGCTGACGATAAAGTGTACCGTCTAAAATTGGCCGAAACGTGGGGACCAAACACGCCGATTTTAGGTGATGCGAGTAAGAACATGGCCAAAATTGGCCAAGGAAATGTCAAATGGTCGCTTGATTATCCGAGTTGATTCTGCTAACAAGCACAAAGCGCCTCTTGGGGTGTTCGATATGGTGAAGTCTGGTCAATATGACCTAGGACATTCAAGTTCGTATTACTGGAAAGGTAAGGTTCCGAATACGTTGTACTTTTCATCCATGCCGTTTGGAATGACGACAATGGAGCAGTACTCTTGGTTCTATCATGGCGGTGGTTTGGAGCTCATGCAGCAAGTCTATGCACCACATAACTTGTTGTCCTTCCCAGGTGGTAATTCCGATATTCAAATGGGTGGTTGGTTTAAAAAAAGAGATTAAGACCGTTGATGACCTAAAAGGCTTAAAGATGCGTATCCCTGGGTTCGCGGGTGAGGTGTTGGCAAAAGTGGGCGCTAAACCGACCAATATTGCACCGGGTGAGCTTTATACTTCGTTGGAGCGAGGCACCATTGACGCGTTAGAGTGGGTCGGCCCGGCCTTTGATCTGCGTATGGGCTTTCAAAAAATCGCACCTTACTATTACACGGCGTGGCATGAGCCAGGTTCAGAAACTCAGTTCCTAGTGAATAAAAAAGTGTGGGAATCTTTGCCTGCTGATCTGCAAATTATCTTAGAGACTTCCTTCCGTGTAGCGGCGTTTGATATGTACACACAAGCCCTACATGAAAACGCAAATAGTTGGTCTAAGATGAGTTCGGAGTATCCAAATATTAAGATTCGTTCTTTCCCACCGGAAGTGATCAATGCACTGAAAACAGCCAATGCAGAGTTACTTCAACAGCAAGCGGCCAACGACGCATTGGCGAAAGAGATACTTGATTCACAAGCGAGCTATTTAGTAAAAATGCGTGAATGGACAAATATCTCCCTTCAAGCGTATCTGAATGACCAGACTGACTAACGTGACATGTTCGGTTGCAACCAATTGCCCCGCCTAGTGCGGGGCGATTTGTTATTGGGGTGCTCGACTGGTAAACGAGATGTCTTTTCCGTGTCCAGAGCCAATCATTACCGCCTCAAAGATGGGAGCGGAAGCCTGATTTGGATTTGACCATTGAATCAGAAAGTTGGCTCCCGCACCGCCACTGACTTCGCGCTTTTCAACTAAGTATTCAGAACTCGACATGGCGTCAAGTTTGTAACCTTGAGAGACAAATTCTCGCACCAATTGTCCATTGGTGTCGTAGTAATTGATGCTGTGAATATTGATACTGGCGCTAGGGTCGGTGTTTCGCACGACCAGCGTACTTTCTAATAACACCGCTTTACCGCCATCAGTGTAGATATGTGAATACACTGGGACATAAGAACGGTAGGTATCGTCTGTGTTTCCATTTGT
>ASHK01000860.1 GCA_000695745.1 Vibrio madracius
GTACAGCGACAATAACACCGCCAGTTATGCTACTCGAGATTATCGCTACGATGTCTACGGTAACCTGACTTACAAGTCATCACAAGGCCAGTTTGATGTAAAAGAGAACGGTCAGCTTAACGGCAGTTATACGTATGATGCCAACGGCAATATGACCACTGGACGTGGTCGAACTTTATCCTGGAACTCGTTTAATAAAGCGACCCGTGTTAACGATAATGGTGTGGTGACACACTACGAGTACGGCAGTGAGAAGGAGCAAATCAAACGCACCACCCATGGTATCACCACCTATGTGATAAGCCCGGAGTATGAGTTGGACGTGAGTACAGACGCCAGTGGTATTAAAACCACCACCATGCGTCATCGCTTGTTCGCCGATGGTGTCGCCGTCGCTGAACACATCAAAACGCTCAAAGGCAGTGAAAAGCAAATTGATCGTACTGCGTATTTGCATCGTGATGCGCTAGGCAGTGCTGATCTTATCACTGACCCCAATGGTCAAGTTCAGCTAGAACGTAGGTATACGCCGTTTGGTGAATTAATTGCAGCGGCTGAGCTTGACGCTAACCCACTCTTTACCAATGCTGAGATGCGAGGGTTTACGGGACACCAGAGTGTGGGAGGTCAGAGTACGCTCATTAACATGAATGCCCGTTTGTATGATCCCGTGATTGGGCGCTTCTTGAGTGCCGACAGTATGTTGCCAGACCCAGGGTTATCACAAAGCTACAACCGTTACGCCTATGTGTTAAACAATCCAGTGAAATACAATGACCCTACTGGACATTTTTGGCAGTTCATCGTAGGAGCAGCTATTGCATTGTTTGCGTCGACGTTTGACAACCCCATGATACGAACAGTGGGCATGGTTGTTGGGTCGATTATGATGGGCTTTGGAGCTGGAGAAATATTCTCGGGTATGGCAAGCATGGAAGCGGCCGTGGCCAGTGGTGCAACGGTATCCTTTTCCTCCAATATGATTGCTACTGGGGATCTAGGATCCGCCCTTCAAGCAGGCGTGTTAGGCGGCTTATCCGCGGGTATCACTTATGGTGTCGCACATGGTGGTCATAGTCCATTTAATTCGAGCTCTGGAAGTTTAAGGGGAGTATTACCTCTTGCTCATGGAGTGGTTCAAGGTGGTTTCAATGAACTGCGAGGTGGCTCATTCCGTCAGGGCTTTATCAGTGGCACCATAGGTAAACTGGGTGGTTCGGTGGTTCATGAGAACTTCCAACAAAGCCAAGTTGCGCAAGTGGAGGTATCGTTGCGGTGTCAGGTATTGCAGCTGTGGCCAGTGGGGCGAGTAGTCGTGATGCAATATTGCGTTCTGCTATAAGTGTTATCACAGTGTATTTATATAATGAGCTTGGTGGCTCTTATATCTTCGACCAAGATAAGCGGGGGAGGTGGACAGCCGTGTCAGATATTGAGCGGGATACCTTGAAGCGAAACAGGCCTTTACATGCGAATGGAATACTTGCTTCTCAGGCTGCGCCGGGACAAAGTGTCTCCGACTATCTTGAAACGACCCCAGAAGAGACCG
>ASHK01000861.1 GCA_000695745.1 Vibrio madracius
ATAATACGGAACTGAATATGCCATGCCATGGCACGACGGTTTTCTTGCTCAATCCAGAAACAGGTGAACTACAGGCAGCAATTGCAGCCAGTCGAGTCAACGCGTATCGAACGGCGGCAGCTGATGCGGTAGCGGTTGATCATTTGGCAAGGAAAGATTCTAGCGTCTTAACGATATTTGGTACTGGACATCAAGCGGAATACGAAGTGCTGGCGATTTGTCGGGTTCGCAATATCGAAAAAGTACTGGTGGTTGGCAGAAATAACACCGATGCATTTGTACAAAAATTAAAGCAGCATGGTGTTAATGCTGAAAGTGCCAGCGCACAATTGGCTTGTGAGCAGGCGGACATTATCGTCACCGTGACCACGGCTAAAGCACCTTTGTTCAACGCGAATTGGGTAAAAAGTGGTACGCATATTTCCGCAATGGGCGCAGACAAAGTGGGTAAACATGAGTTGCCAGTGGAGCTGTATAGCCGATCATCACTTTTTTGCGATAACGAACTGCAATCACTAGCGATAGGAGAGTTTCAGCACTCTGAAGAACAATCCATCACTGAGATTGGCCGCGTCATCAACGGTCAGATGGCTGGAAGGAAAACCGCTGAGGAAATCACGATCTTCGATAGTTCAGGTATTGCCATCCAAGACCTTTTTGTCGCCTCTCGATTACTAGACTTAGCACAGAGCGAAGCGACAGAATAATCTCAATCGCCTTGTGAAACGCGATGATACTTGTAAAGTGGCTTTGCTAACTCGAAAGTCGTGAAAAACGGCTCGTTTAGCAAAGTCACAGATAAAGCATTGATAGTTCGCATTTCAACCTAAGGCATTTCGCTACCTTACTTCGCTGTTAACGCGACCCCATCGAAGCGAATACCAGCCCATCCATGCTGAATAAAATTTCGAATATTAGCATGGTCGCTGCCGTTCGGATTCTTTAATACGTCATCACGATAGAACTGCCCGAAACACGCCAGTGTTGCTGGCTCGTCTAATCCCTGTATCTGAGCAAAAGCAAAAATCTTACAAGACCCATTGTTTTGACCTGCTTGATTTTGAGTTTCTCCGTTAACAAAGCTAACTGGGCTGAAGTCAAAGTGTTCGTCGATAACCTGCATTGTTTGCTCAAACATGACTTCATTAGGTTGCGTTGCCAGTAGCGTTAGAAATTTATCCATTTTACTTTGTCCTTGATACTTGGTTAGGGCCGCTTACTATAACATTCCACTCACACAATAGGTGATATCAAGATAGCAAAGTACCAGCTCATTCAAGCGTTTTATCGTGTCTATTTGGGTTTAGTCGTTAGGTGGTGCGGGTACTAGATTGAGCGTCAATAAGGTTAGCGTTATGATTGGTCGCATATAAATACGGAATAAATACGTCTAGTGATCGCTGCCCCTTTTCGTGTTTCAGACCATTCCCAAAATGACCGTCATTTCCTTGAAAAGGAACCTCGTACAACGTGTTGTTAACCTAATTTACCCTGTCATTTTCAGTAATCTACACGCTTCAGTAGATCTTCGTTTTCACGAAGATGACGGCCCAATAGAGGTTGTAAGGTGGTTTGACGGACTTCTTCTAATCAGCATAGTGTCTATGAAAGTGGGGTCTTACCAATTTAGCCAACCAGTTCGAATACCCGTCTTATTTCCATTTTTTATCTACCGAAGAAACGTGTTCTCTGTTAGAGTCCTCGTCAACTACGCTATTGAATAAAAATACCCACAGATCGCAGGTAATTGAGGGATTTTTATTCACCCTTAGAACTCATTTTAGGAACCCCTAGTGACTAACAACGAAATTTTACGTCGTATCCAACACGCGTTAAACCTTAAAAACGCACAGATAATGAAAGCTTTCGGGCAGGCCGAAGTCACTGTGGCTCACGATAAAGTGGCAAACTGGTTAAAAGATGACAGCGACAAATCTTGCGTTAAGATGAAGGACCAAGAGTTAGCGGTATTCTTAAATGGCTTTATTAACCTCAAGCGAGGCAAAAAAGACGGCGAGCGACCTAAGCCAGAAGTTGTTTTGACCAACAACATGATCCTCATGAAGCTGCGCATTGCGCTAGACATGAAAACAGAAGATGTGTTGGACGTATTAGAAGTGGTTGGTATTAGTTTAAGCAAATACGAAATTGGTGCGTATTTTCGCAAGCCAAACAACAAAAACTACAAACCGTGTGAAGACCAACTGCTGTGCGACTTCTTAAATGGTGTGCAGTTTACCAATCGTCCCGATTCTGAAGAGTTTACTGGGTAATTTCTATCTGGAATCAAACGCGGTAATTGATTACAAAAGCGAGAACCATTTCATTTGGCTACTCGCTTTTATCCAATAAACCCAAGCCAAAAACCTTAAGCCAGTTAGGAGCCTCTATTCTGGTCAAGCTATTCCAGACATCTTATAGTGACTCACTAAAACGGGCCAAGTATATAGAGTCTTTCTATTCTTTTGGTCATGCGCTCAGGTCACGACTGACGCCATTAGTAACACGAATTTGCCCCATTTCGTGTTTCCAACCATTCCCCAAATTACAGTCATTCCCTTGAAAAAGGGGATCTCATTCAGCGCGTCGAGAAGCTGATTTACGTGACCTAGTCGAATATTTTTAGTCACCTACACGCGGTGGGAGATTCTCACTTTCGTGAGAATGAC
>ASHK01000862.1 GCA_000695745.1 Vibrio madracius
TCCCATTGCAGTCGTCGCACCAGCAGCTGTAGAAATGTTACCTAAAGCATTGCCGCCCGTCGCACCAATTGCCGTATTCAACGCCTGCACTTCAGTTGACATGTCAGCCGATAGCGTTTCCGACGTTGTTGAACCTATTTGGAAAGAGACCGCTGCTAAATCAAATACGCCTGAAGTAGCATCTAATAACTTTTGTCCACCGAAGTTGGTATTTCCCATAATGCTTACAAGCTCTTCATTCAACGCATCAAACTCTAGTTGTAGCGCGTCTCGATCTGCTTGAGAATTTGTCCCGTTGACTGACTGAGTTGCTAAGTCATTCATTCTATAGGCGATATTAGTCGCCTCATCCAAAGCTCCTTCAGCGGTTTGAAGCATCGATATTGCATCTTGGGCATTACGCATACCCACAGACATCCCACGAGATTGCGCTTCTAGACGATTGGCAATTTGTAGGCCTGCGGCATCATCAGCGGCGCTATTAATTCTATAACCCGTTGACAGTCTCTCAAGTGATTTAGTCAATGCGTTATTGGTGGAATAGAGCGTATTCTGCGTCACCAAGTTTGCATAGTTAGTTTGTACTGATATAGCCATCTGATGATCCCCATCTGTGTTTGCTGTTCAATGACTGCTAACGACAGTGGAAAAATTCCATTTCATAATTTTTCGAAAATCCATAAACCTTAAAAATACAAGACTCAAAAATGAGAAGTGGATGAAAAATATCCTAGTATTTTAATCAACAATAACCACAAAAATGGCTGTTATGGGAAACGTATTTAAGGCAGTGGCGTCAAGGCTGACGATTCCGATCGTGTTGCTCATGATCCTAGCGATGGTGATCCTACCGCTGCCACCGATACTGCTTGATGCGTTTTTTACTTTTAATATCATGCTGGCTATTGTGGTGCTGTTGGTTAGCAGTACCGTCACACGAGTTCTCGATTTTTCGATTTTTCCTTCTCTGCTTCTTGTTGCAACATTACTGCGCTTAACTCTAAATGTGGCCTCAACCCGTATTGTTTTGCTTGAAGGGCATAACGGTGGCGATGCTGCTGGTAAAGTTATTCAATCCTTTGGTGAAGTCGTGATTGGCGGCAGTTATGTAGTTGGTATCGTGGTGTTTGCGATTCTGATGATCATTAACTTTGTGGTGATCACCAAAGGTGGCGAGCGAATCTCAGAAGTATCCGCTCGATTTACTCTTGATGCGTTGCCAGGAAAACAGATGGCCATCGATGCTGACCTCAATGCAGGCGCTATCGACCAAAATGAAGCCAAAGCTCGGCGCTTAGAAGTGGGTGAAGAAGCAGAGTTTTATGGCGCCATGGATGGAGCAAGTAAATTTGTTCGAGGCGATGCTATCGCGGGATTGCTGATCCTATTTATTAACCTGATTGGTGGTGTACTCATCGGTATTTTTGAGTACGGCCTTTCTGCAGAGGACGCGTTTCAAACTTACGCTTTACTAACCATAGGTGATGGCCTTGTTGCTCAGATCCCATCTCTATTACTTGCGACTTCCGCTGCCATTATCGTAACGCGAATTAGTGACAACGATAATGATATGGCACAAACCGTAAAAAGGCAGTTACTCGCCTCGCCAAACAATCTTTATATGGCAGCGGGCGTGATGTTCGTCATCGGTAGTGTGCCGAACATGCCTCATCTGGCTTTCTATACTTTTACCGTCTTGTTGGCATTTGTTGGTTGGCGTCAGTCAAAGTTTCAAACTACTCCTGAACAGATCGAATCTGATGTAGACGCGCTACCACGCGCCAGTCATGAAACCACCATCGATTGGAGCATCATTCCCAATGTCGATGTGATAGCACTCTCTCTCGGATTTAAGTTAGTGCCCYTAGCCAGCAATAAGAAAGGAGGCAATCTCATCAAGAGTATTCGCGGCAGTCGCAAAACCTTGAGCGAACAAATTGGTTTTGTGATTCCAGAGGTGATTATTACTGATAATCTCGCGCTCAAACCCTCAGAGTACGCAATTAGCATTGATGGCGATGAAATAGAACGTGGTGAAGTCTATGCCGATAAATCCATGGCAGTTGGTAACCGAATTGACCACCCTGACCTAGATGGCATCGTGGGTGTCGACCCTGCTTATCAGCTCCCGGCTTTATGGATAAACCAAGCAGACAAAACGAAAGCTATTAACCTCGGATTTCAGGTTATTGAGGTGTATGATGTGATTGCGACACACGTCAGTAAAGTATGCAGTGAACATCTGGACAATATCTTTAACTATGATGATGTTAAGGCAATCAACCATCGACTCGCTATTCACCACCCAGAACTGGCAGAAAACCTCGCCAACGTCATTTCACCTAACCTGCAAATGCAAGTGATTCGTCAGTTACTTGCTCAGCAAGTACCCATCATTAATGTACGAACTATCGCAAACACCATTATCGAAAGTATCGATACCGTTAAGGATCCAATTCTGCTGTCATCAAATATTCGTGTTGCGTTAAAACGAACCATAGTGAATTTGGTATCGCCCAACAACAAAACCATTAACGCCTTTATTATCGGTTCTACGTTGGAAATGAGCTTAAGGCGCGATTTCTCTTAGCCAACAGGGCGACCCAAACATTCCGTTAGATGCCATCCCCGTCGAACCCTCTGTATTACAAAAGTTTCAAAACCGCATGCCGACAATAGTCCAAACCATGCAAAGCCAAAATCTGCCCCCTGTTATCGTTGTTCCACCAACCACACGACCTATGGTCGACCAAATTAGCCAAGGCTTTTGCTAAAGAGCTTATCGTGCTTAGCTACAATGAGATTCCGAATGAGTATGGGTTAAACGTACTTGGCGATGTTGAGTAAAGTTAAAAAGACTGATGTCAAGCCATACAAACCAAGTCACCATAAATAGCAGCGTAAAAACGGCGAATTCGGTAAAACCAAAGGTGAGGACTCAAGTAATTTCCCAGCACGAAAATCGATAAGACATGAGCCAAGTCGTGAAAAACCCTATCCAGTGCACATGATCGCTGCTGGTCTCCGCATCTTGATGGGGCTTGGGTTTGCGCCACAATGGATGTTTCTTGAATAAATCCATATAGTTACGTCCTTTGCAAGATCACTGTGCGCTAAGCCGCATGTTCTGTTCAGTATGGTAGCACCACCAATAATTTCAACTAGTTTATTTTTGGTAACCTTTAACCGTCTATCAACCCACACGCCCACTCCAATGAAAAAATAAAAGTACCGTAAAACATACACTTAAGAACATTCAATTCGATCTTTATGGTGGTTACTAAAAGTTAACTAATTGCACTAGAAATGTAGGTAACCATAATAAACCACAAGACAGCGAAATCATTATTCGCTCGGTAAACATCCAAATATTGAAGGGTTAATATCATGAGTAACGTTCTAATCATTAACGCACACGAACCATCTCCATTTTCTGAAGGCAAACTCAATGCGGCTTTAGTTGAGAAAGCTCGTACCCAGTTAGAATCAAAGGGTCACGAAGTTCGCGTAGTGACAATGCAAGATGACATCGTCGTTGACGAGCAACTGGCGAACTTTGAATGGGCAGATCGAGTGATCCTACAGTCACCTGTCAACTGGATGACCATCCCATGGTCTTTCAAGAAATACATGGATGAAGTATTCACTGCGGGTATGGGAGGCGCACTCTGTGCCTTTGATGGCAGAACGCCAGAAGAACCAAAGAAAAATTATGGAACAGGCGGCACTCGAACCAATACCAAATACATGCTTTCTTTCACATTCAATGCACCAGAGGAGTCATTTAATGATGATAGCGAATACTTATTCCAAGGTAGCGGTGTGGATGATTTGATGTTCCACATGCACGCAAACTTCCGCTTCTTTGGCATGACTGCACTGCCAACGTTTGCTTGCTACGACGTGATGAAAAACGCAGACATTGAGAACGACTTTGCTCGCTTTGAATCGCACCTAGACGCATACTTCTAAGAGGTAGTCATGAGCACTGGATTTACTAAACGTCAAGCGCTGGAAGTGCTGACTTGCCTGGCTGCTTAGCTTATCTCAAACTTCACTAACGCATTGGCGCACACTCAACCGGATGCGCCATTCCAGAAGTTTGCGTGGACGCACCCTAGCGAACGTTAAACTCAGTTAAAGATAGCAAACGCAAATAAATGCACTGTTTGCCGCGTGAGTACAGTGCTTTGAGTGGGAAACTCATATGAATAATACAATTAAGCTCGACATTATTAGTGATGTTGTCTGTCCATGGTGCATCATCGGATACAACCATTTAAAAGCAGCTATCAAACAGCTTGGCATTGAAGATAGCATCGAGATTGAGTGGCAGCCTTTTGAATTGAACCCTGATATGCCTACTGAAGGTGAAAACCTTCGAGATCACGTTGCTCGTAAATATGGCAGTAGCGCAGAGGAAAGTAAGAACGCGCGCATCCGTATCGCCAGTATTGGGGCAGAGCATGGCTTCAAGTTTAACTACTTTAATGAAATGAAAATGGTGAACACTTTTGACGCACACCTTTTGCTTGATTACGCCAAGAGTTTGGGCAAGCAGACTGAGCTAAAATTACGTTTATTTACCGCATTCTTCAGTGAGCAGAAAGACGTCTCTGACCGTGAGATTCTTAAGCAAGAGCTAATTTCTGTAGGTCTTGAACCCGAAAAGGAATGCGTTGGCTAGATGATGTGCAGC
>ASHK01000863.1 GCA_000695745.1 Vibrio madracius
TGAGCAGCTTTGCCMAAACGGTTACATCAATTGTGATGAGTGGATTGATTTCGGTCGACTCAATCGTATCCCTGCCGAAGAGTATTTTGGCTCAAGTTTATGGCAGCTATATAAGAGTATCGATTCGCCTTACAAATCGGTATTAAAAGCGATTCTATTAGAAGCGTACTCGTGGGAATATCCACATACTCAATTACTGAGTATCGATACTAAGCGCCGCTTTTTTGCTGATGTGCCAGACCTTTATGGTATGGACGCGTATTACCTGATGCTTGAAAAGGTGACGCGTTATCTAGAACGTATTGGCGATACGACTCGCTAGATTTAGTTCGTCGCTGTTTCTACCTAAAAACTCATGAGAAGCTATCTCGTGAGCCTGGTATTGGCTCTGTGCCTTGGCGTCGTGAGGCGTTAAGTGAAATGACTTCTCAGTGGCAATGGTCACAAGAGGTGTTACAGGAGCTAGATAGTCGCCGTAACTGGAAAGTAGAGCAAGTGATGGTCGTGCATAATGCACTGCTCGACGCTTTGATGCTCAGCTATCGTAACTTGATTCAGTTTGCTCGTCGTAATGACATTACTTCTGCGATCAGTCCACAAGACATCAGTATTCTGGCGCGTAAGCTCTACGCCGCTTTTGAAGTTCTGCCGGGCAAGGTAACGCTGCTGAATCCACAAATTTCTCCTGACTTGCATGAACCTGATTTGACTTTTATTGAGGTGAAAGAGGGTAAGAGCTACAAGCCAGGTTGGTACCTTTATAAACAGCCACTGATTCCTCATCGCATTTTAGGTCAGCCTGCACTTGAGCATAATGAATACCTAAGTAAGCTGGTAGCTTGGGCTTTTTTCAACGGTTTGATTACGGAATCAACTCACCTCAACTCTGTGGTGCGTGAGGCGCATATCGACATCGATAAGTTCTATCAGATGGTCAGTGATTTGCGCAATACCTTCTCATTGCGTAAGCGTCGTCCAAGCATGCAAGCACTTGGCAGTCCTTGCGAAATTAGTCAATTGGCGATGTTCATCAACTTTGAGAACGACCCAACATCAGAGCTGTCAGCGAAAACATCAAAAGTAGACTTAAAAAACGTCGATATTTTGAGTTTTGGCGAAGAAGGCAAAAGTCTTATCGGTTCGGTAGATCTGGTTTATCGTAATTCGTGGCATGAAGTTCGTACTCTTCATTTTGAAGGGGAAACGGCGATGCTTGATGCTTTGAAAACCGTACTAGGCAAGATGCACCAAGATGCGTTACCTCCTGAGTCAGTGGATGTATTCTGCTACAGCAAAAACTTACGTGGTGTTTTGCGTAATACCGTGTATCAATTGCTTGCGGAGTGTATCGAGTTACGCTTGAAACCGGTTGATCAAGAAAAACGTCGACGTTTTAAAGCCATTAAAGTCGCTAACCAAATGTATGGTTTGTTCTTTGAGCGTCGCGGTGTGTCAGTTCAAAAGTTAGAAAACTCGGTAGACTTTTATCGCAGTATTTCAACCAATAAACTGCAAGGGTCACCGCTTTTGATGTTGGATCGTGAAGAACAATTCCAATTACCAGAAGTAGTAGATGGGTTTGCGAGTGAGGGTTTGATTCAGTTCTTCTTTGAAGATACCGATAATGGCTTCAATATTTACGTGCTTGATGAATCGAACCAAGTGGAAGTGTATCATCAGATGCGTGGCAGCAAAGATGAGATGATCGCCAGTGTAAACAGCTTCTACACGTCAAATGTCGATAGTGAAATGTCATCGAAGTTAATTAACTTCAACTTGCCACAGTATTACCAGCTTATTCATCCCGAAGAGGGAGGAGAACCTTATATCATTCCTTATCGTAATGATGGCTCTCCAAACTCGAAAACGTCTAAAGCAGTAAACGCTTAAACCCAGTCGATATCTTCGCCGGCGTGTTTCTCACACTCGGCTTTAACCATGTCCATCAACTCTACATTGGTTTTTGAACAGGTCCATGCGCCATCCACTAGTTTGAAGTGGAATCCGCCAGATTTTGACGCTAACCAAATCTCGTGCATCGGTTCTTGACGGTTGATGATGATCTGGCTGCGGTCTTCAAATTCCAAAGTCATGACATTACCAGACACTTCGTAATCGATATCTGCACCTGAATCATCGATGGCTTCTTCGATGTTTTGCATCTGCTCATCGACTAATTGGTGAAATTCCGTGTCGTTCAT
>ASHK01000864.1 GCA_000695745.1 Vibrio madracius
TTGCTGCAACGGGTGTCGTGCACAAAGCGAGTGCGGAAAGTAGTAAAGGATGTGTTAACTGCATTAAGAGACCTACACTAAAGGGGTAGTTGTGAGAAATTGTGTCAAATTATATAGAGTTGTTTATTTGGCAATACGCGAGTAGGAAATAGCAGTTATTCAGAATTTGAATAGCCGAGGCAAGATCAAACAAATGGTTGATATTTTTTTAGTTAAAGTGACGAATGTAGATAATTGATATAATAGCTAGTAGTACCTTTAGAGCACGGTTAGGAACGAAATGTGGATATAGAAGCCGTAAAAATGTTCTCTGTTTTGGCGAAAAAACTGAACTACACTGAAACCGCAAAAGCACTCGATGTCAGCCAACCAACATTAAGTAGAAAAATTAAGTCGTTAGAAGAAAACCTGAACGTTACCTTAGTGCACAGAAGGGGTAACAGTATTAGTCTCACTCCACAAGGAAAAACATTTTTCGACTCTGCAGGTCAAATATTGGAGCTGATCGACCACACGGTAGAAAAGCTTCACGATGAGTGTAAAGGGGTGAACGGCGTATTACGTATTGGGTGTTTGCACCCTATGGCGAGATTCTTAACCAAGCAATTTTTACCGGATTTTCATCAAAAGTATCCCAATATCCATATTCACTTTCATACGTTGACACCAAATACGTTAAGTCTATTTGAAGATGTTGATTTAATGATTGCACCATTTTTACCCAATGATGAATCAGTCGTGTGTCGCAAAGTATCGCGATTTACACGATGCTGTTATGCGTCTAAAAGCTACATTCAAAAACGTGGTGAGCCCAAGTATGTTCATGATTTAGAACTTCATCAATGCATCACTCAGACCAACACCCCGAACGCAGAGCGATATTGGAGGTTGACGAATGAAAAAGGTGATAAAAGGGAGATTGAGGTAAAAGGGCACATGACGACCAACTCTATTGATATCGCGACTAACTTGGCTCTAGCGGGTTTTGGTATCGGTTTACTCCCAAGCAATCAAGCGCGTGAACAAGTTCGCTGTGGTGAGCTCGTTATGTTGTTTAATGGGGAATGGTTTGAAGAATGTACACTCTATATCTTGTACAAGCAGAATATACATACACCAAGGCGATTTAAGGTTTTCATCGAGGAGTTTGAGATGTTCTATGACCAGTGGGTGTTACAAAACTGACACCACGACAAAATGAAAGTTAAGCGATTTATCATGCCTGTGGTTAGCAACTTGCTAATCAAAAT
>ASHK01000865.1 GCA_000695745.1 Vibrio madracius
GTCTTCATTGAAGATAAGTTCTACGCTAGCGAGCGTTTAGCATTGACCATTGGAGGTCGATATGACCACTATAAACGTGATGCGACAACGAGTGATAACACATTCTCAGACTTCACATGGGCATTAGCGGCAGATTGGCAGTTTATCGATGGCTGGACATTATTTGCCAGCGGCAGAACACTCTTTAAAGGGCCAGAGTTGCTAGAAACTTTTATCCGTTACCAAGACGTGGCGTATTTATCGGATGATATTAAACCAGAAACGGGCTTTAACGCTCAAGGTGGGCTCAAGTTTAATCGACGTATTTCGGAACACTTGATTGGCGGTAACTTTACCCTCTTTAACACACGTGTTGATAATTACATCGTCGCAGAAGGTGGCGGACGCCCTTACGTTTACAACATTTATAATAAAGGCGATGCGCAGTACACAGGTTTTGAGCTAAGTGGTACCTACAGCTACCAAGCTTTCCGCTCTAAAGCCTCATATTCTAAGTCAGACAACAAAGACTTGACCAATGGTGGCCCCGTATTAAATGCCGCAGGGCGCAGCGCAGATATTGGCGATACGATTGCCGTAACGTTGGAGTATGATATTTTTGCTGCCGATACATTAATTGGCTGGACTTCGATCGTGGTTCTGGATGAAACCAACGTTCGAGATGGTGCACCGATCAAGCAAGGTTACAACGTCCACAATTTATATGCTCAATGGGTTCCTAATCAAACTCCGGAGCTATCGGTCACGTTTGGAATTGATAACATCTTCAATGAGCAGTATGTCTCTCATGCTTCACGCTCTGGTACTGCAAGAGGCTTTACCTTAGACGATTACGAACCAGGCCGTAATATTAAGATTTCTGCAGCTTACGAATTTTTAATTCACCGTAAACCCTCAAATAAAACAGAGGCGCCATTTGGCGCCTCTGTTTTATTATAACTGTTTCACCGCAGCCTTAACCTGCTCAGCGAGTTCTGCGTTGTGCAAATTACCCGTTTCCAAATCAAAGTTGTCGTAGAAGCTAGGAATCGATACGCTGGCTTTCACATTGCCACCAAAATAAGGCGCTGAATTTACCGCAGCGGCAAGAACACTACTGGCTCCGCCTGGTCCTGGTGACGTCGCTAAATAAATCGCTGGAATACCTTTAAACACTTCACGTTCAATACGCGTTGC
>ASHK01000866.1 GCA_000695745.1 Vibrio madracius
ATCGACTGGCTATTAATTGGTTCTCAATGGCCTGTGACATCAGTTTTACCATACCAAGTGTATGAGAAGAAGGCATATAAGCGTCACTTGATATCGACAAAACGCCCTTCATTCTTCTGTCTGCATCAAACAGAGGGGCTGCGGAACCCGCCATAAACCGGTTTGAACTGAGGAAGTGTTCATCGTGAAAAACTTGCACAATGGATCCCGTTTCTAGAGCAGTACCTATAGCGTTCGTGCCAATTAATTGTTCTTTCCACTGCACGCCATTTTGAAAAACTTGTGGCTGATGCTTGGTAAAAAAACGTTGTTCTCCCCAGCTATTCAAGACTTGGCCTTTTGTGTTTGCCAGCGTTATAAGACAGTTACTGTTGGCCAATAAACTGTCGTAGAACGGTAACACTTTTTGCTGGGTAGTCTCTATTAATCCAGAGTGCTCTTCTGTTGTTCTCGCCAGTGAAGCGCCTGTCTCCATCTCGATAATGGGTTCGCTGTTGTGTGACAGTCCTGCGTCTCGACATCGTTGCCAAGAGTGCTCAATGATCGTGCTGTGTTTACTGTTCATTTCTACGACCAGTTAAATTAGAGTCAAAATACTAAAAGCGCGTTTGCGAACAAGTTTTGTTCACTAAGCGCTCAATAAACATATCACTGAGCTGAACGGTTTGAACACATTTAGTTAACAAATGTTACTTGGATCATAAAATGTTTTAATAGGATAAATGCTTTCTTTCTATGAGGTTAGCTGTTAAATCTACCGTCATTCAATAGTTTATCGCATTTATTGTAATTAATCTGTTACAATTTTGCGTGTTGGCACGACTCTAGCAACTATGAGCAATATCGAAAACGACATTGTTCGAGATGAAAGGAGTTTTAGTGTCATTAACACTTGAGCAGGTAAATAAAGTAGTCGACGGCGAGCATCATATCTCCGACGTTAACCTCACCTTTGAAGCAGGATCGTTTAACGTTTTGCTTGGGCGAACACTCGCAGGAAAAACTTCATTGATGAGGTTGATAGCTGGTTTGGATAAACCAACATCGGGAAGAATTCTGGTTAACGGCGTTGATGTAACCGGGGTGTCGGTAAGAGAGCGAAACATCTCGATGGTTTACCAGCAATTTATCAATTATCCCAACTTAACGGTATTTGAAAACGTCGCCTCACCACTGCGACTTGCAGGTACCCCAGAAAAAGAAATCATCGAGCGTGTGCACGCGACAGCAGACATGCTTCGCATTACTGAACATCTAAAAAAGCACCCATTAGAACTTTCTGGTGGTCAACAGCAAAGAACCGCAATGGCTAGAGCACTAGTCAAAGATGCTGAAATTATTTTGTTCGACGAACCCTGGTGAACTTAGACTACAAGCTTCGTGAGGAACTGCGTCAGGAAATGCGTGAGTTGTTCAAAACCCGTCACACGATCGCTATCTACGCCACTACAGAGCCTAACGAAGCGCTAGCCCTTGGCGGAACGACCACCATTCTCCATGAAGGTAAGGTCATCCAGTCAGGCCCGACCGCAGAGGTGTATCACACCCCAGATTGCGTGACCTCAGCCACTTTGTTTAGTGAGCCTCCTATTAACTTATTAAAAGGTGACGTTACTGAAAGTGAAGTCACGTTTGATCAAAGTGCTCACTTCCCGCTTAACCAGTCGTTAAGCAAGCTTGAAAAGGGTAGCTACAAGTTTGGTATTCGACCTAGTCATCTTAGCTTGTTACCGAAAAATGACGACGATGTTGAGCTGACGGTTCAAGTGGAAGTGGCTGAAATTAGTGGCTCAGAGACATTTCTTCATGTTCGTAATGCGTATTTTGAGTTGGTGCTTCACTTGGCTGGCGTTCACAGCTATGAAGTGGACGAAACCATCAAGATCTACATTCCAATCCACAAATTCTATGTATTCGGTATGGACGAAAAACTGATTCATGCTCCGATTAATGATGTGAGAGGTTAGTCAGTCATGGTCCAAATTACACTCAATTCACTGGCTCATACTTATGACAAACAGCCAAGCGAGTCGTCGCTGTATGCCATCAAAGAAATGAACCACGTTTGGAAACAAGGTGGAGCATACGCGTTATTAGGTCCATCGGGCTGCGGAAAATCGACACTGCTCAACATCATCTCTGGGCTCATGAGTCCTTCGCAAGGTGAAGTGCTTTTCGATGACATGAAAGTGAATGAACTGCGCCCTCAGGATAGAAATATTGCTCAGGTTTTCCAGTTTCCGGTGATATACGACACTATGACGGTGTACGACAACTTAGCGTTTCCGCTGCGAAATATGAAGGTACACAAAGCTAAAATTCATTCCAAAGTGACGGAAATTGCCGAAATTCTCGAGCTGACCGACGTGCTGAACAAAAAAGCAAAACACCTTACTGCGGATGAAAAGCAAAAGGTGTCGATGGGAAGAGGGCTGGTTCGTGATGATGTCTCGGCGATTCTATTTGACGAACCACTAACGGTTATCGACCGCAGCTGAAGTGGAAACTAAGACGCAAGCTTAAGCAGATCCACCAACAGTTCAATATCACCATGATTTACGTGACCCATGACCAACTGGAAGCGTCGACGTTCGCAGATGAAATTGCGGTTATGTACAACGGGCAAATTGTGCAATTCGGTACACCAAGAGAGCTATTCGAAACCCCTAACCACACCTTTGTCGGCTACTTCATTGGCAGTCCTGGAATGAATCTAATGGAAGTGACACCAACTGAGGTTGGCGTGCGATTTGATGATGTCGATGTGCCGTTGTCGTCAAGTTATCGAGATGCTATTGCAAAGGCATCGAGTAGCAATATCAAGATTGGAATAAGACCGGAATTTGTTCATGTATGGGAGAAAGAGAACCTTCTGCTTAAAAGCACAGGTATTGCATGTTGAAGATTTGGGTACCTACAAAATTCTCA
>ASHK01000867.1 GCA_000695745.1 Vibrio madracius
ATGCCAATGATTTTAAGCTGAGTCATGGTCTTCTCCTTCTGCTTTGGACCTGAACACTCCAAGCATGGCTTATAGCTATGTGAAGTGGTAGGGGGAGACCATCTCATCACCTTAATGCGGCGTTAGTTCCCCAGAGGAAGCACTCAATCCATGGGAAATTTTTGTTTCTGGTGCATCACGCGCATGATTCGGATAATGTCGCCTTCGATCCAATAGGAGACGATCATCGAAATCTCGGGAATTATAAGTAATCGCCCACGAATATCGTCTCGTTGCACACCCATAAGTGGCTGCTCTAGTAAATTTTCTACTTTTGCTTCGATGAGGCTGTCAGTTTTCTCTGCTGCATCAGGGTTGAAGTCATAGAGAAACTCAAAGATCTTTTCACGATCATTAAGTGACTCTTCTTCCCATAAAATCATTGTTTACCTCGATTACGGATTCTGGCTTTGCGCTCTTCCATTCGAGATTTCGCAGTTTGGTGCTCAACGAAAACGGATTTTCCTGAGTCAAACTTCTCAAATGCTAGGTTTACTTGTTCAGTTAGCCACGCATCGTGAGATAGTGTTTTTCTCTGTTGTTCAGCGAGTTGCTCAGTTAGTTCACGGCAAGCATCACTCAGAGTTCGACTTGGCTCTCAGCCATTTGTTGAGCTAGGCGTTTTGTTTCTTCATCAACACGAAATTTGAATTCTAGTGTCCATGATATATTCCTTTGTTGGCGTGTGTACAAATGTTAGCACTGGTCTTTAAGGTGGGCAACTAACAAATTGTTCAAGCAGACAGCTAACAGTTGTCGATTTTGGTTTGGTTGAGTTCAGTGATTAAGGTGGCTATGCTTGAGTGTCGTGGTAGTTAGCTGCAACTTAGCAAGGCGTTAGTTGCACTTTGAAATTTAATGGTCAAATGATGGTCCCCTTCAGCTATGCAGCGACAAGCCCCACTGCTTAACTTTCTTTCCGGTGGCAGCGTGAAAGCGTCATTCGCTATAGCAATCGAGGTTTCGCGGCACTGCTTTTTGTGTCCGTCCGTGAGCAATAGAAGTGACATCTTCCTCAACCTGTTTTTCTGTGACTTCGGTGGTTTCTTTTTCGCGCCAACTCGCATTAATCGAAATATGTCAATTCTGTCAGCTATCAAGTACGACATGGTGATAGTAATTTAGATTGCGGTAAGCAATGAGCATCTTGGCGCAAGCAAGAGAATAGGGCGTAGCAACTAACAAATTACTCAAACGGACGCTATACGTGTGTCACTTTTGGTTTGAAGTTCAGAGTGTTTGGCAAGGTTGGTCGTACGCGCCGTTTAGCAAAGCGTTATGTGCCGTAATGAAATCTCAGTTGTGCTATCAGAATTGTTTCATCTTGATACCGATAAACAATTCGATGTTCATCGTTGATTCGGCGAGACCAATAACCGGATAAGCCATGTTTTAGTGGCTCAGGTTTACCTATACCGTCATATGGTTCACGCTGTATATCTTTAATGAGGGTATTGATTCGCTTGAGAATTTTTTTATCGGTCTTTTGCCAATACAAAATAATCTTCCCAAGCATTGGTTGAGAAAGTTAACTTCATTCGAGCAACTCTTTTTCTTGTCCTTTGCCAGACTCTAGTTCTGCGACGGATTCGAGTAACCGGCGAGCGTTGGTAGGGGCACGCAAAAGGTATGTCGTTTCTTGCATTGCTTCGTAGTCCTCTAGTGAAATCATCACTACAGGTGCTTCGCTCTTGCGTGTGATGATGACAGGGGCATGGTCATTGCAGACTTTTTGCATTGTAGATGCAAGGTTTGCTCTGGCTGCGGTGTAACTAATGGCGTCCATTTCTTACTCCAAATTGTTCATGTACGTAATTAGGTACAGAGTATAGCGGCACATAACAAATTGCTCAAGCAGACAGCTAACGTTCGGTCGATTTTGGTTTGGTTGAGTTCAGTGATTACGTGGCTTTGCTTGGGTGTTGTGTTGGTTAGCTGCAACTTAACAAAGCGTTATAGCGCAAGATATACACCAAGTATTGTGTTCTATATAATTGCCTTTTCATCCCTATACAGAGACAACTCAGTGCGTGCTGAATCCCTAAAAAAACTGTATGAAGAAAGTGGACTTGGCGGTTTATTCGATATTCGAGTAGAGCAAGATTATCCAGAACGAAACTATTCAGCTATTCGTCTAAAGCAGAATGCCTTTAGACTAAGAGCTTTTGAATTATGGGAGAATACAAAAGGGCATTTCTTTCGTATTTATCATGGTGACGTACCAACTGCTATAAAAGCAGAACTTGAGTCTTATTCTTTACACAAGAGAAGTGCAAAAAATTACTCAGACTTCATTGGTAATGGGGAAGTCATTTTCCAGTATTTCTATGACCTATTTTCGAGTGACACTACTAAAGAAATTGCCAGTCAAAATAAAATTTATACTCGTAATAGTGCGTATGAAGGGTTAGCTTTACCTGATGTGGACACATCGGATACTGACGTATTAGGAATGGAGTTCACTTGGAAAGAAATCATCGCAATTTCTGAAGATGAGTCGCCAGAAAACGAGTTAAAGAAAGTTCTATCTCAATCAGGTGTTTACCTTCAGAGATCAAGTGATGGAGTATCTCGTTATGTAGGCTCTGCATATAGTTGTGGCGGCATCTTAAACCGTTGGCTAAAGCATCTAAATAGTAACGGTGATGCTAAGCATTTAAACCTCTATGTACTAGAGAACGGTTACAACAACCTAGTATTTACGGTCTTAGAGTTTACAGATGAAACTTTGGCTCTCAAAGCTGAGTGCCGATGGAAGCAAACATTAGGTACGAAAAATACAGGTCCGTATGATGGTTTACGGCTGAATCGTAACTAAGCGCTATAACAATCTGTTTAAGAGTGATTCGCAACGCATGGCATTTTTGCTATGCGTTGCGTTTAATGTATAAGGTGGTATGCGGTAGCTTCGGTATTGCGTTGCTCACATATATGGTCTCCCCCTGTTTTGCAAGTCAGTAGCGTAATTAAAAGCGCAGGTTAACTACCATATATACGGCCTGTTTTAGCGGCTATTGCCTTGGCCAAGATGAGGCAGTCGAACACGAAGTCCTAATCACCTTATCGACTTTAAAAGCCAGCGTGAGCAGAAGGTTTTCAACGTGTAGGATTTATCCTGTTATTCATCTCACTACGTACTTTGCAAAGGGTGGTGATTGTTATTTATGTTGGTTGATACTCTTCATTTTTAGTTGTGACTGCCCAAGCA
>ASHK01000868.1 GCA_000695745.1 Vibrio madracius
TTGTTGTCAATGTAAATGGCCAAAACGATGCACCGACTTTACGAGCGAATGTTGAAGAAACTATAGTCGCTGACGATCCAGACCAAACTATAGCAGGTCGACTAACGGTTAATGATGTGGATACGCAGGATCGTGGCCATCACACATGGACGATTGCAGAAGACAACGTCAATTCTGATTACGGGACGTTAACCTTTAACGCGAATGGGACATGGTCTTTTGTTGTCGACCCTACCAACCCAGATATTCTGGCGTTAGCTGCCGATGAAAGTATTGAACAAACTTGGACTGTCACTGTCACCGACCCCAAAGGTGAAACGGCGACACAGACGCTGACAATCAACATCAAAGGTGATAACCAAGCGCCGACGATGACGACCGACGACGGCTCAGTAAAAGAAGACGTCTTAAGTGGTTCGGAAGTCTCGGTGACCAAGCCAATTTATTTGGATGATGTGGATGCGAGCGACGTGGTGACTCTCGACCCAGTTAACCTAAACGGCACCTACGGCAACTTCGTGGTTGATCCAGTGACCAGTACATGGAAATACGTGTTATTTAACGACCAGCCGCATGTTCAATCTCTAGGTGAAGGCGTAACGGTAACAGAAGAGTTTACCATCCGTGCAACGGATAAATTTGGCGCGGAAGTGACCCAAATAGTAGAAGTGACGGTCACAGGGTCCAATGACCAGCCATCCGTTTCCGGTTCAGCGTCCGGCTCGGTTAGCGATACGCTAGGCAGCACGGCTGCGGGTAAAGTGACGGTATCTGATGTAGATATAGGTGACACGCATACTTTCTCTGTAAAACAGGACTCACAGCTTGGGACATTTACCGTTGATAACAATGGTAACTGGAAGTTTGTGGTCGACGAAAACAACGCAGAGATCAACGCATTAGCCAAAGGACAAACCAAAACGATTCAGGTTAGCGTGGTCGCGACAGACAGTTCAGGCGTGACGGCAACCGAAGAGTCCAATGAGCATATCATTACTATCACCATCGTTGGCACCAATGATGCACCACAGATTGTTGATATTGGTGAGCAGATGGCTACGGAGAACACGACAACGCAACTGAACGGTAATTTCGATTCTGGTGACGTTGATACGGTGAATGTAGCAGACAGTCATCATTGGCAAGTGGTCTCGGGGGATCCTCGAGGTGAACTGACGGTCGATCCTGTGACTGGAGCTTGGACCTTTAATCTGACTGGTGATTTCGAGTATCTATCAGCGGGTGAAACCTTGCCTAGCCCATTGAGTTATCAGGTGAAAGTGACGGATGAACATGGTGCTTCAGACACAATTACGGTTAACTTCCAAGTCACCGGTACGAACGATGCTCCAAGCGTTGTCGCGGCAAATACGGTTGCGACCGGAACCGTGTACGAAGACCCTACGGGAGCGGAATCAGGGGTTGCGACTGGTGTGGTCACTATTGAAGATGCCGACCAAAATGATACCCACAGCTACAGTTTGAGTGGAACTGGCATGGTGACTGAAATTCAGGGTACCTATGGCACGCTTAAGCTTGTTGCAGGTGATACTCCAGATAGCGTTAAGTGGGAATACGTACTGGATCAATCGAAAGCAGATAGCCTAAATGATGGTCCGGTAACCGAAAACTTTGATCTGTTCATAGAGAGTATGGTTGGTGGTGTGGCACAAGGCGATGCCATTAAGCAGACGATTGAAGTAACAGTGGAAGGACGCAATGACGCAGCGATTGTGACGTCTGATTCGCAAACGCAAGCTGAAACAGATGCTCCTTTACAGATGACGGGTAACCTCAATTCGACCGATGTGGATAACCCAGATGATACGTTTACGGTTCAAAGCAATCATCAAGGTACATACGGTACGTTTAGTATTGATGCCAATGGTGAGTGGACATTTGTTGCGAACCAATCCTTCGACTATTTGAATGTCGGTCAGAGTATTGAGGAGACGTTTGCCGTTACCACAATTGATGGCACACCAACGACAGTGACTGTGAAGATCGAAGGAACAAACGATGCGGCAACGGTGAGTTCTGCCTTTGTAGAACGCGACGAAACCGACGCTCCGTTGACGATTACAGATACCTTGACGTCAAGCGATGTAGATAATGCAGATAATGCGTTCACACCGAAAAATATCGTTGGTACGTACGGTACATTTAGTATTGATGCTAATGGTGTTTGGACATTCGTTGCTAGTGATACCTTCGATGAGCTAAACGTCGGTCAAAGTGTTTCCGAAACTTTTGATGTGACTTCTGTTGATGGTACACCATCGACAGTGACGGTGAAAATCAATGGTACCAATGATGCGGCTGACATTAGTGCTGTCACTGAGAACCTGACAGAAACGGATAGCATTCTAACAGC
>ASHK01000869.1 GCA_000695745.1 Vibrio madracius
GCCCAGCCGCATTCACCAAAACTTTTGGTTTGAATAGCGTTTACTTCGCCTGTTAACGTATTTTCAATATCGACACGCCACCCTTCACCAGATCGTTCGGCTTTAACACATTTCGAACGGGTAAAAATATCTGCCCTTTCTCTTGAGCCAGTTTTGCATTCGTGATGACTAAACGCGCATCGTCTACAGCACAATCCGAATATTCAAAACCCACTTTCATTTCTGGCAACAATGGGCTCTTCTCACCGGAGAACTTAACGCTGTGACTGCCAGGAAGAGACACTCGCTTGCCGAGATTATCGTATAAGAATAAGCCGGTTCTGATCATCCAAGCCGGTCGCAGATGAGGTCGGTGAGGTAACTGGAAACGAAGCGGAGACACAAGATGGGGCGCATTTTTGAGTAACACCTCTCGCTCTGCAAGCGCTTCCGAAACTAAACGAAACTCATAGTGCTCGAGATATCGAAGCCCACCGTGAATCAATTTACTGCTCGCCGATGATGTCGCTGAAGCCAAATCGTTCATTTCATAAAGTGCGACCTTCAAACCACGTCCTGCTGCATCTGCTGCAACAGCCACACCGTTAATGCCGCCTCCTATTACGACTAAATCGTACACTTTACTCGATACACTCATAGTTTCTCCGTCCGGATTTTTCACTCGCAAATGCGCGTTTATGTTCGTTTAAATACAATATAATCATCACAAACGAAAAATCGAGTATTTTTTACACCTTTAACGAAAGTTTCATTAAGCCAAGATAAATCAGGGAATGAGAACTCAGCCTTTGCAATGCGCCCCAAAGTTCATTAACATTAAATTCATGTACATTTGACATCTCGAACACTACAGTGTGCGGAAACGAACATTTCGCGATGACAGCGAAAAAGTATAAAGAAATAACGAGAAAGATATGGAAAGTAAGAAGAAAGTCGTCGTCGCATTAGATCAAGGAACGACTAGCTCCCGAGCTATTATTTTTGATCATGACGCGAACACGATCAGTGCTGCTCAGCGCGAATTCACTCAAATTTATCCTAAACCCGGTTGGGTCGAACATGACCCGATGGAAATCTGGGCCACACAGCGGTCTTCCCTTACTGAAGTATTGGCTCAGTCTGATATTGCTAACGAAGAAGTCGCGGCGATTGGTATCACCAACCAACGTGAGACCACCATTGTGTGGGAAAAAGACACCGGTCATCCTATCTACAATGCTATTGTTTGGCAGTGCCGCCGTACCGCCGATTTTTGTGAAAAGTTAAAAGCCGACGGCCATGAAGACTACATTCGTGACACGACGGGTTTAGTGGTTGATGCTTATTTTTCTGGTTCTAAGATTGCGTGGATTCTCGATAACGTTGAAGGTGCACGAGAGCGCGCAGAGAAAGGCGAATTACTATTCGGCACTGTGGATACTTGGTTAATCTGGAAACTGACCCACGGTAAGTCTCACGTCACAGACGTAAGTAACGCATCACGCAGTATGTTGTTCAATATCCATACCCTTGAATGGGATGAAAAACTACTCGATATCTTCAACATTCCAAAATCCATGTTACCTGACGTTAAATCGAGCAGCGAGGTCTATGGTTACGCCCATATTGGCGGCGGGACGGAAGACATTCCTATCAGTGGTATCGCAGGAGACCAACAAGCCGCCCTATTTGGTCAGCAGTGCTTTAAGAAAGGCATGGTCAAAAACACCTATGGCACTGGCTGTTTCTTACTGATGAACACAGGCGACAAGCCCATTGCTTCGAAACGCGGTTTGCTCACTACCGTTGGATATAAAGTTGGCAATGAGGTTACTTATGCGCTCGAAGGTAGTGTGTTCATGGGTGGGGCAACAATTCAGTGGCTGCGCGATGAGCTAGGACTCATTCAAGATGCTCAAGATACTCAATACTTTGCAGAGAAAGTCGATGACTCCAACGGCGTGTATCTTGTCCCTGCATTTGTTGGTCTAGGCGCGCCTTATTGGGATCCTCACGCACGTGGCACTTTAACGGGATTAACACGCGGCACAAACCGCAATCATATTATCCGCGCCGCTCTTGAGTCTATCGCTTATCAAAGTCGGGATGTCTTACTTGCCATGGAGGAGGACTCAGGTATCAAGCTAAGCCAAATTCGCGTTGACGGCGGCGCCGTTGCTAACGATTTCCTGATGCAGTTCCAGTCCGACATTATGGGCAGCAAAGTGGTTCGTCCGGTTGTCAGAGAATCAACCGCTTTAGGTGCGGCAATGCTAGCCGGTCTCGCGGTTGGTTTTTGGCAAAACCAAGAAGAGCTTGCTGACAAGAAAGAAATCG
>ASHK01000870.1 GCA_000695745.1 Vibrio madracius
AACTTAGTTAACTAGTACGCAGATACATTATTTGAGTTAAGCACGTATGTTACTAGATATTCATACAATCAAAAAACCTTTAAACCGTACGGTTAATTCTCTACAAGGTTGGTGGCGCACTTGGACACAATCCGAGTGGGCTTTTTTGCGTGCATAATCATAACCTAATTTGATTAAAGCCCACTCAAACGAGTGGGCTTTTTTGTTTTTCGATTTAACTGATTAATTAAGCAACAAATTGAACCGATTCAACGTTGGGCAAACGTTTTAATTATGCGAGTATGTATCAAGATTGTTGCAAAAACAGATTCAAAAAGTATAGAGGAGGTTTTGTGAACAAAGCCATCACCATTAAAAGCAAGGTCGTTTAGAGGTACTTTCTCTTCAAGTGCCTTATACCCAAGACCCGACTCGTCTGTTTCATACCTTGTGTGAAAACAAAACAGATAGCCTATTGCTTGAGTCTGCTGAGATTGATTCGAAACAAGATCTCCAAAGTTTGCTCATCGTTGACTCTGCAGTCAGAATCGTTTGTCAGGGACATCATGTCCGTTACGAAGCATTAACCACCAATGGCGTCAATTTACTCAACATTGTCGCGCAAAACATTTCTAGTGATCTTGAGTTTACCCTTACTGAGCAAGAGTTGAATATTCAGTTTGCCAAGCCGGACGATACATTGGATGAAGATTCAAGGCTTCGTGAAGCCTCCACTTTTGATGCCCTACGTCTGGTGCAGCACAGTTTTGACCTGACCGGGCAAGATAAAAATGCCTTGTTTATGGGCGGCCTGTTCGCTTATGACATCGTGGCAAATTTCGAGCCATTAGGCAGTGCTACTCAATCAAATCAGTGCCCAGACTTCGTCTTTTATGTCGCCGAAAGTTTACTGGTTGTTGACCACCAAAAAGAAACATGCGACTTGCATACCACCTTGTTTAATCATGACGAAAATGAGTTAGCTCGTATTCGTGGGCGCATTCTAGAAATCAGTCAGCAATGCGATGAACTTCAACTGGTGCCGCAGGCGAAAAAAGTCGAAGGTATCGAAGAGACCGTGAGTATTTCTGATGAGGATTTCTGTCAGATAGTTAGAGATTTAAAAAGAGTACGTCGTTCGTGGCGACATATTCCAAGTTGTTCCATCACGCCGTTTCACACTTCCATGCCCTTCTCCTCTCGCTGCGTACAAAGAGCTCAAGCAAAGCAACCCTAGTCCTTACATGTTCTACATGCAAGACGAGTTATTCACCCTATTTGGAGCATCACCAGAAAGCGCTCTCAAATACGGCTCTGAGTCAAACCAGATTGAGATCTATCCAATTGCTGGCACGAGACGTCGCGGGAAGAATGCGGATGGCACGATAAACAAAGACCTTGATAGCCGCATCGAATTAGAACTGCGTAGCGACATGAAAGAAAACGCTGAGCACATGATGTTGGTCGACTTAGCTCGTAACGATGTCGCGCGTATCGCAGAACCAGGCAGCAGACATGTGGCTGACTTGCTGCAAACCGACCGTTACAGTCACGTCATGCATTTAGTATCGCGTGTTGTGGGTCAACTTCGAGGTGACCTTGATGCACTTCACGGCTACCAAGCATGTATGAATATGGGGACACTCACTGGCGCTCCAAAGATCCGCGCAATGCAACTTATCCGTCAATTTGAAGGACAAACGCGTGGTAGTTATGGTGGAGCTGTTGGTTATATGAATGGTGTCGGTGATCTAGATACCTGTATCGTCATCCGCTCGGCCTATGTCGAAAATGGTGTCGCTCAAGTTCAAGCTGGTGCCGGTGTGGTGTTTGATTCCGATCCGCAATCCGAGGCAGATGAAACACGAGGTAAGGCACAAGCCGTTATATCTGCAATTAAAACGGCACACAAGGGTGATCACCATGTCTACTACTCTTTCTAGCAAAGCTAACATTGTATTTGTCGACAACTTTGACTCATTTACCTACAACCTTGTCGACCAATTTCGTAGCTTAGGCCACAAGGTAACGATCTATCGTAATCATATTGCTGCTGACGTCATAGCCAACGCGGTGCTTGAATTGGACAATCCGGTGGTAGTGCTTTCACCTGGCCCCGGTGCGCCAGCAGATGCGGGCTGTATGCCCGAACTCATCAAAGCACTGCGTGGAAAAGTCCCCATGATCGGTATTTGTCTAGGTCACCAAGCGATTGTAGAAGCTTACGGTGGTGTGGTGGCAGGCGCCGGAGAAATCATTCATGGCAAAGTGTCCATGATGGCTCACGACAATCACAGTATTTATCAGGGACTACCGTCACCTATGGCTATCGCGCGCTATCACTCTCTGGTCGCAACGACGGTGCCTGATAACCTAGATATCACGGCACAAGTCGATGGTTTAGTGATGTCAGTCGCGCATGAGCAAGACCGCGTGTGTGGTTTTCAATTTCATCCTGAGTCGATCATGACGACGTATGGCGCGACCTTGCTAAGCAACGCTATTGCATGGGCGACGAAACAACTTTAATCCTGCAAACAACTGGAACAAATTTAAGGAATCGTAATTATGGAAACCATTATTAGTAAACTTTACGACCAACAAGATCTGTCTCAACAAGAGAGCCAGCAGTTGTTTGATACCATCATCAAAGGCGAACTGGACCCTATTTTGATGTCTGCGGCATTAACCGCTCTAAAAATTAAAGGTGAAACGCCAGAAGAGATTGCAGGGCAGCCAAAGCCTTGCTCGCCAATGCTAATTCGTTCCCACGCCCTGATTACGACTTTGCCGATATTGTCGGAACCGGAGGCGACGGCGCCAATACCATTAATATTTCTACAACCGCCGCGTTTGTTGCAGCAGCCTGCGGTCTAAAAGTAGCAAAGCATGGCAATCGTGGCGTATCAAGCAAGTCTGGCTCTTCAGACCTACTCGATTCGTTTGGTATTAATTTAGCCATGTCTGCGGACGACACCCGTAAAGCCGTTGACGATATTGGCGTTGCCTTCTTATTTGCTCCCCAGTACCACGGCGGCGTTCGCCATGCTATGCCGGTTCGTCAAACCATGAAAACACGAACTATCTTCAACATATTGGGCCTTTGATTAACCCAGCGCGACCTAATATCGAGTTGATGGGCGTTTATGACGCAAAGCTGGTTCGTCCTATTGCCGAGACCATGTTACAAATGGGAATGAAACGCGCAGCGGTGGTTCACGGTAGCGGTCTAGACGAAGTCGCTATTCACGGCGAAACGCTCGTGGCAGAAATCAAAGATGGACAAATTACTGAATACACCCTAGCCCCGGAAGATTTTGGCCTAGACGCCCACCCTCTTGAAGCAATTAAAGGTGGAGAGCCAGAGGAGAACCGTGCAATTATCACTGATATGCTGACTGGCAAAGGTACCGACGCGCAACTCGGTGCGGTTGCCGTTAACGTCGCGTTATTGATGAAACTGTTTGGGCACGATGATCTTAAATCCAATGCGCAGCAAGCGATTGATGCCATGAATTCAGGTAAAGCGTATCAACTCGTGCAGCAACTTGCAGAGCGCGGCTAACCCCTCGACGACAACATAGGAAAAGAAAAATGGAAACGGTATTAGCAAAATCGTCGAGACAAAAA
>ASHK01000871.1 GCA_000695745.1 Vibrio madracius
TTAAATTTATTGAAGTCAATAAACAACTAAAGAAACTCAAAGTTGAGCATTCTAATATACTACGACAATGTATACATATTTGTATCGCTTTAGACAGAACACAAAGAAAAGACACCGTTGATTTTAGTCAGCACGAGTTCAATATACCAGCTCATGTTTTTAAGCTGTATCAAATGATGAGCACCTTAGTGTTTGAGAAAATAGGACTTTATATTCAAGACGATGAATTGAAATATATTATAGAAATGATGGAAGAAAGATAACAGCAGGCTATTGATAATTAGAAACTTCAGGTCTGTCTTTAACGCTAGAGTCCGATACTCTTCAATTATAGTGAATCGGACTCTATTTTACTTGAGGCTACAATGAATTCATCAACTTACTTATTCCTATTGTTATTCCAAGTTCGCGTGGTTTTTTGATACTTGTTCAAATGATAATCCTTTACGTTTCATCAATTCCAAACAAACCAAGTCTCCAAAAATCATTAAAGACTGTTCGAACAATGTAGACATCGGCTGTATTGATTCAAAAACCCCACCACCGATTTTAGAGCCACAATGAAAGTTAACAACCACATCAGACATCTTAGCGATTGAACTTTGACTATTTGAAGTAAGGTGAGCAACTTGCGCTTCGTACCTTTTCGCACATGAGGCAATTTGCTTTGGAATAAGGCTCTCACCAGAACCCGAACCAACCACTAAAAGATCCGATGGGCCTATTGGTGGCTCATTAATAGCTCCAACGACGGAGGTATTAATACCTAGATGCGTTAAGCGCTTTGCCATTGTCTCTAGCGCTAACATGACACGCCCTACACCAATAAAGAACACTTTATCAGCCTTCATAATGGCCTCAAGATAGGATTCTATCTCCTGAACGTGGATATTACTTAGAATAACTCTATGCTCTTCATTCACTTTAAGTGCGTTTTCATAGTAGTTCATTTAATTCACCATCATGACTTTGGAAAACGACTGTGAGTTGTGATACATCATGTCTAATGCATCGTTTAACTCTTCAATTGGCACCGAATGGGTGATTAAGTCAGCAACTTTCAGCTTACCGCTATGGATTGCTAGCGCTGCATCTTTCCATTCATCATGTGGTGCGAGTTTATACACTGAGTTAAATACCCCTAAGATAGTGGCTTCTTTTCGCATAAACTTGTCATATATTTCTCGTGGAATATTAATATCTCCATGCGGATTACCTAACATCAAGACTTTTCCGTATACACGACATGCCCTAAATGAATTAACCAGTCCGGATGATGAACCACTGCCCTCAATACAAACATCAGCACCATTACCCTCAGTGTGCTTTAATACCCACTCAATGGGGTCCTCTGCATTTGCATTGCAGATATACTCTAGTCCTAGAGACTGACAAAAAGCGACTTTCTTAGGTCAATATCCACCAAAAGCACTTTGTTAGCTCCATAAATTTTCGCCCATCTGGCAATCATGATACCAATAGGTCCAGCTCCAAAAATTACCACATTATCATTAAGATCCAGTTTAGCTCGACGCATTACGTGCAAACCCACAACTGCTGGTTCCAACATTGCAGCCTCTCTCAGGTCAGCGGAGTCATCAAGCGGAATAAGGTTAAATTCGGGTATCGTGAGATATTCACTAAATG
>ASHK01000872.1 GCA_000695745.1 Vibrio madracius
CTTCTCCTTCAGGAGCAGGCTCAGCAAGTCGAGCAATCGAACGTCTATTGAGTAACAGTTCTAGGGCATCCATAACACTTCCCTTTTTGTTTGTTGTAATAACGCTCATTATAACAAAACGTTAACGTCATGACAGCAAAAGCGAGAACCATTCTCAATGTGCATTATAATTTCGCGGCTAACTCGACACCTTGGCGGATCGCTCTAACGGCATCCAGTTCACCCGCATAGTCAGCACCACCAATCACATGCAATTTATCGCCAAAGCTTTGCCATTGGTCTTCAAACGGTTTCACCGATTCCTGCCCCGCACAGATAACGACTTTATCTGCCGGTATTAGCTGCTCTTTACCTTTAACAGTAATGTGCAAGCCTTGATCATCGATTTTGTTATAGGTCACACCGCCTAGCAGATGGACACCGCGTTTTTCTAAGGTTTTCTTATGAATCCAACCTGTCGTTTTACCAGGTCCTTTGCCGACACGCCCCTCTTTACGCTGCATAACCCAGACATTGGTATCGGTTACTTCCTCTGGGAATGGGAACAACCCGCCAGGATGTTCGATGGTTTTATCTATGCCCCACTCGTGCAACCAGTCATCAAGCGTTTGACCATGCGGTTCAGTAATCATGCTTGCCACATCAACACCAATACCACCAGCGCCCATAATCGCCACATTGTCGCCGACGGGCGTTTTATCGCGAATTAAGGTTTGATAATCGATCACTTTATTTTGGTTATCAATACCTTCAAGTTTAGGCATTCGAGGTTGAACACCTGACGCCATTACGACTTCGTCATATTCACGTAGAAGGTCAGCGGTGGCTTCAGTATCAAGATGCAACTTAACGCCAGTTTCATCAATACGGTTAGCAAAGTAGCGGATAGTTTCTCTAAACTCTTCTTTACCCGGAATTTGCATCGCTAAACGGAACTGACCACCAATGCGGTCACTCTTTTCAAATAGGTCCACTGAATGGCCTTTCTCCGCTAACATAGTCGCACATGCCAATCCAGCAGGCCCTGCCCCGACCACAGCAATGGTCTTGCTGTTTACCGCTTTCTTGACGATTAAATCCGTCTCATAGCACGCTTGAGGATTGACCAAACAAGTGGCGCGCTTGCCTTTAAATGCATTATCTAAGCAAGCTTGGTTACAACCAATACACGTATTGATAAGCTGCGACTTACCTTGCTCTGCCTTCGCGATAAAGTTTGGATCGGCCAAGAAAGGTCTTGCCATGGAAACCATGTCAGCGTGTCCAGAAGAGAGTATTCGCTCTGCTTCTTCTGGCGTGTTTATTCGGTTGGTCGTGATAACCGGCACATTCAGGTAAGGACGGATTTTTTCGGTTACCCATGTAAACGCGCCGCGAGGCACTTGGGTAGCAATCGTTGGTACTTTAGCTTCATGCCAACCAATGCCTGTATTAATAATTGTCACACCCGCCTGTTCAAGCGCTTGCCCAAGCTGAACAACTTCTTCGAAAGTACTGCCTTGCTCAACAAGATCTAGCATTGAGAGTCGGAAAATAATAATGAACTCTTTACCCACTGCCGCTCTGACCGCTTTCACTATTTCTAGCGGTAAACGAATGCGGTTCTCATAACTGCCACCCCACTCATCATAGCGAACATTGGTGCGCTTGCAGATAAATTGGTTAATGAGGTACCCTTCCGAGCCCATGATTTCCACACCGTCATACCCAGCTTCTTGTGCCAGCGAAGCACTGTTAGCATAGGCGTCGATAGTCTTCCAAATTTGGCGACTGCTCATTTCACTGGGCGCAAATGGTGAGATTGGCGATTTGATTTTTGAAGCACTCTGCGAAAACGGATGGTAACCATAACGACCAGCGTGAAGAATTTGCAATGCGATTTTGCCGCCATGTTTATGAACGGCCTCAGTCACGACCTTATGCGCTTTAGCATGTTTTGGCTTGCTAAATTCCGCTGCAAATGGCGCGAGACGTCCACGCAAATTTGGCGCAAAGCCGCCGGTGACAATCAGTCCAACGCCACCTTTCGCTCGCTCTTCATAAAACGCAGCAAGCTTATGCAGTCCTTCCTTGTGTTCTTCAAGACTGTGTGCATCGAGCCCATTAACACACGATTACGTAATTGGGTAAATCCTAAATCGAGAGGCTTCAGTAAGTTCGGTACATAGCAGACTTCACTTCCGTTGTTATAGTTGTGGTCTGACCAGAATATTATGTAAAGGTTAAAAAATCAAACTAGCGTTTACATTTTCTCAACATTAAAGAAATTTTTTCTGAATCTTTGAACTTAATCTAGTATGTTAAGTCTTTAATTTTTATTCACTTAAAACCTTGATTGAGTGATAGTGGCAACATACACGTACAATTACATTATTGATACAGCGAATCTGCCACGCCAACGCTACACTAGTAATTGATGTTTAGGGACAAAAACACTCACCTTTTTGGTGATGTGGAGAGATGATGAAAAAAGTATTTCGGTTTATCGGTTTGATCTTCAAAGGCATCTGGAAAGTCATTAACTTTACCAGGCTCGCCATTATTAATTTGCTGTTCTTCGCTGTGATCGCAATGTTCTATTTTGCCTTCACGCAAGTAGAACCAACACCAGAAGCGGTGAAAAAGAGTCCGCGCTTGTCCTAAATATTTCTGGACCTATCGTTGAGCAAAGTAGCTATGTTAACCCTATGGACTCTGTCACGGGGTCACTATTTGGGCGTGATCTGCCAAAAGAAAACGTGTTGTTTGACATCGTAGACTCAATTCGTCATGCGTCCATCGACGATTCTGTCAAAGGATTGGTTCTGTCCCTAAGGGACATGCCAGAAACCAGTTTAACTAAGCTTCGCTACATCGCTAAAGCGTTGAACGAGTTCAAAGCGACAGGCAAGCCAATTTACGCTTACGGCGCTTTTTACAACCAAAGCCAATACTATCTCGCCAGCTATGCCGACAAAGTTTATCTCGCTCCTGATGGCGCGGTACTCATCAAAGGGTACAGCGCCTACTCAATGTACTACAAGACGTTACTCGAAAAACTCGATGTGACAACGCACGTCTTTAGAGTTGGTACTTATAAATCAGCGGTAGAACCTTTCCTTCGTGATGATATGTCAGAGGCAGCAAAAGAATCCGCCACTCGCTGGGTTTCTCAGCTGTGGGGAGCCTACGTTGATGATGTTGCCTCTAACCGTCAAATCGAAACCAGTGTTTTGACGCCAACCATGGATGAATTCCTCAAAGAGCTTGAAGCTGCTGACGGCGATTTAGCTGCGCTATCCAAACGACTTGGGTTGGTCGACGAGCTTGTCACTAAACAGCAAGTAAATCAGGCGATGGTTGAAGCGTTCGGTAGCGACGGTGAGGGTGGTTTCAATGCAGTAGGCTACTATGAATATTTAGCCTCCATGCCTTACGATTTGCCTGAACAACCAGACAACCAAGTCGCCGTCATCGTCGCAAGTGGCACCATCATGGATGGTGAGCAGCCACGAGGAACTATCGGCGGCGACAGTACCGCAGCCCTTCTCAAACAGGCGCGTGAAGATGACTCAGTGAAGTCGGTTGTACTGCGTGTCGATAGCCCTGGGGGAAGTGCTTTTGCCTCAGAAGTGATTCGCAACGAAGTCCAAGCACTTCGCGACGCAGGTAAGCCTGTTGTAGTGTCTATGTCGAGTGTTGCTGCCTCCGGCGGTTATTGGATTTCTATGAACGCGAACAAGATTATGGCTCAGCCGACAACGATTACCGGCTCTATCGGAATCTTTAGTGTAGTGACAACGTTCGAGAAAGGGTTAAACAATATTGGGATTAATACCGATGGTGTGGGTACATCCCCATTCTCAGGCGTTGGCGTTACCACTGGCATCAGTGACGGTGCTTCTAAAGCATTCCAAATGGGCATAGAAAATGGCTACAAGCGCTTTATTACGTTAGTTGCAAACAACCGCAACATGTCGGTCACGGATGTCGACTCTGTCGCTCAAGGGCGCGTTTGGACTGGTAAAGATGCGTTAGAACGTGGCCTTGTAGACAAGATTGGTGACTTTGACGATGCGGTCGCTCTCGCCGCTGATCTTGGCGGAATGGAGAAATACGATATCTATTGGGTGGAGGAACCGCTCAGCCCGGCACAACAATTCGTGCAAGATATCATGCAGCAAGTAAAAGTGAGTCTTGGACTCGACCTATCCGCTTGGGTTCCACAGAGCTTACTGCCAGTCGCGACTCAATTGCAGCAACACGCTAGTTTGCTAGAAAGCTTCAACGATCCGAAAGGTCAATACGTGCTGTGTTTGACCTGTAACATCGAGTAAGTATGACCAGCTAACAAATTCCCTTATCCAGAGCCACCAATCGGTGGCTCTTTTGTTGGTTTTGGTTATAATCGCCAGCATCTGTTCCCTTTGATAACAAAGCGATTCCTGGCATGACAAGAAAACACATCTATATTGCATACACTGGTGGCACCATCGGCATGCAAAAGTCCGATCACGGCTATATTCCAGTCGCGGGTTTTATGGAAAAACAACTGGCAAGTATGCCGGAATTCCATCGTCCTGAAATGCCAGAGTTCACGATTCACGAATATGAGCCGTTGATTGACTCTTCCGACATGACACCAGCGGATTGGCAGCAGATTGCGGACGATATTCGCGATAACTACGACCACTATGACGGTTTTGTGATTCTACATGGTACCGATACCATGGCGTATACCGCATCGGCACTGTCGTTTATGCTAGAAAATCTAGGCAAACCTGTCATTGTCACTGGCTCACAAATTCCGTTGGCGGAGCTTCGCTCAGATGGACAAGCTAACCTTCTAAATGCCCTGCACATTGCCGCAAATTATCCCATTAATGAAGTAACGCTATTTTTCAACAACCAACTCATGCGTGGTAACCGCAGTACCAAATCTCATGCGGATGGCTTCAACGCGTTTACCTCTCCAAACATGGCGCCGATCTTAGAAGCAGGTATCAATATTCAATTAGGAAGTGGTGTAGAGCTGAACAAAGTGCCTGAGGGTAAATTTAAAGTCCACGACATCACCCCACAACCTATTGGAGTGATTACCATGTACCCGGGCATCTCTCATGAAGTGATTCGTAACACCTTACTTCAACCTGTTAATGCTATGATACTACTCACTTTTGGTGTTGGTAATGCCCCGCAAAACCCGGAACTTCTCGCTCATCTAAAAGAGGCGTCTGAACGTGGTGTACTCGTGGTCAACCTTACCCAATGTTTAGCTGGTAAAGTCAATATGGGTGGTTATGCCACAGGCTGTGCCTTGGCCGATGCAGGCGTTATCAGTGGCTTTGACATGACCCCGGAAGCGGCATTAGCCAAACTCCATTACCTACTCAGTCAAAACTTAAGTTATGACGAGATCAAAGCAAAGATGTTAGAAGTATTACGTGGTGAAATGAGCAAATAAGCCGTTTTCTGTTCGTCATACAAAAACGCAGCTTCGCTGCGTTTTTTGTTATTAGAGTTTGGCTAACACTGCATCAGCCGCTTCTTCAATCAGATCCAGCACTAATTCAAAACCCTGCTCTCCACCATAATAAGGATCTGGAATCTCACGATAACAAGAATTCCCATGGCTAAGAAATAGCGAAAGTTTGTACTTGAGATGAGAAGGACAACGCTGTTTGAGATCGGCCAAGTTATCCTTATCCGCAGCCAGAATCATATCAAAAGTCTCAAAGTCTTCATCTGACACTTGGCGGGCTTTTATTCCGAAAAAGGAATAGCCACGAGCTTCGCCAGCAGCCTGGGCTCGTTTGTCAGGAGCATCACCCTGATGGTAGCCTATAGTGCCAGCCGAATCGACTAGGACATCAATCCCCTGAGACGCTGCTCGCGCACGTAATACGGCTTCACCTGTAGGTGAGCGACAAATATTGCCCATGCAGACTACCAATATCTTTTTCATCCTATTATCCCTGAACTTTGTCTTGTTTTTTCTATTTCTATTTCATTATCATATACCGAACACAGAGGACTAGCAGCTAAACA
>ASHK01000873.1 GCA_000695745.1 Vibrio madracius
AAATGGCGTATGGCACCATCACCTCGTGGCCCATATTGGGAAGATGGCATGAAGCTTGGTTATCAAGATGCGGGCTCGTGGACATTCCTAAACAGTACACCAGTGGAACGTCGTCAAGCCGCTTGGTTGTATGCTCAGTTTGTCGTGTCTAAGTCTGTGAGCTTGAAGAAAACATTGGTTGGTTTGACGCCAATTCGTGAGTCAGACATTAACTCTCAAGCGATGACAGATGCTGCTCCTAAGCTGGGTGGTTTGGTTGAGTTCTACCGCAGTGATGCACGTAAACAGTGGACCCCAACTGGTACCAACGTGCCAGACTATCCAAAACTTGCACAACTATGGTGGCAATATGTTTCTGAAGCGGCAAGTGGAGAAAAAACACCACAAGAAGCTCTGGACGGCCTAGCAGCAGCTCAAGACAAAGTGCTTAAGCGTCTAGAAAGAAGTGGTGCTCAGGGTGATTGTGGTCCAAAACTGAATCCTAAGAAGGATCCAGAATATTGGTTATCACAACCAGGAGCACCTAAAGCTAAGCTCGCTAATGAGAAACCTCAAGGCAAGACTATCGCTTACAAAGACTTAATCGCGCAGTAATATCGTTAAGTTGTTCATCAAAAAAGGCGACCTCTGGTCGCCTTTATTTATTTACTTGCACATTTATTCACAAGGCGGAGCCAAATGAATTAGCGCCAATCCACCTTGCGAGGTTTCACGGTACTTCTTATTCATATCTTTGCCTGTCTGATACATAGTATCGATGACTTTATCTAAAGAGATGAGACACTTACTGGTTCGCTTAAGCGCCATGCGCGAAGCATTGATTGCTTTCATCGCACCCATGGCATTGCGCTCGATACAAGGGACTTGAACCAAACCGCCGATAGGGTCACACGTCATACCGAGTGAGTGTTCCATAGCAATCTCTGCTGCGATACACATTTGCTCGTTACTGCCACCTCGCAGTGCGGTTAGGCCAGCCGCTGCCATGGATGATGATACGCCTACCTCACCTTGACAGCCCACTTCAGCGCCTGAAATGGAGGCGTTGGTTTTGTAGAGGATACCGATGGCTCCGGAAACCGCTAAAAAGTCTTTGAGCTGTTTGGTATCAAGCTCTTTAATAAAACGATGGTAGTACATTAATACGGCTGGAATAACGCCCGCAGCTCCGTTTGTTGGAGAGGTGACCACTTGACCGCCCGCCGCATTCTCTTCACTTACGGCAAAGGCAAACAAGTTGATCCAATCCATAATTTCCATCGGATCATTTTCGATGGCGGCATTTGCTTCCAGCTTTTTCAGTAGATTAGGAGCACGACGGGTGACGTTTAGACCGCCATCCAAGATACCTCAGTTTCAAAACCGCGCTCCATACAACGCAACATGACTCGCCAAATCTGCTCAGCTTTGGCGTTGATGTCTTCAAGATCTTTTGAATACCAGTTCATTGCGAAGCACCAAGCCGCCAAGGCTCATTCCATGTTTTTCTGCGAGTTCTAACATTTCGTCAGCGGTGCTAAACGGGAATTCGACACTGACATCTTCTTCGTCTTTACCGTTTTGCAGCTCATACTCTGTGGCAATAAAGCCGCCACCAATCGAGTAGTAAGTCTCAAATCCAATGCGCTCGCCTTGTTTATCGAACGCAGAGATGGTCATGCCATTTTCATGTAGAGGCAGATTGTCTTCATGAAACAACATGTCTGTTTTGTAGTTAAACGGAATATGGTGAGTGCCCGACAAGGGTAATACCCCATCTTCGATGGCATTTCTCATCGCTTGGTTTGCGCTCGAAATCTTAATGGTGTCAGGTTTGTTGCCTAATAAGCCTAA
>ASHK01000874.1 GCA_000695745.1 Vibrio madracius
GAACTGGAGAAAARGAAGGTAAGTCGCGTCGTTATTTCACGCTCGTTACGAGAAGGCTTTCTCTCTAATGTTCTGAACCCTAAAACTGCGGTATTTTATTTAGCATTCTTACCGCAGTTCATTAATCCAGAGTATTCACCATTTATGCAGTCACTGCTGATGGCCGCTATCCACTTTGTCATCGCTATGATTTGGCAGTGCGGTTTGTCTGGAATGTTGAATTCAGCCAAGTCATTACTCAAAAATGCGAGTTTTGTAAGATGGATGGAGGGTACGACGGCGCGGTGCTCATTATCCTTGGTGTTAAGCTGTTGGTTGAAGAGCCTCCGACTGCTTCTTAGCTTTTTCTAATGAACGTTGCGCGTTGTAAAATTGGTTGAGAGTGACCGTTGGTGACTTGAGTAAAAATTTGTCGAAGCATTGATAGTATTGTTGAGAATCGGTGATCTGTTTACAGTAGTTACGCGCTTCTACGTTATGGTTGTAAAGCTGTGTTTCGCTTGCAAACTCGTTATAAGACGCACAACCACCGAGTATCATCAATGTCGCTACTAAAGAAATGACTTTAACCATATTTGTTCTGTTTCTATTTTTGTTGTAAAGCATATTACGGCTCAATTAGTATTGTTAGTTACCTTTTTACGCCATTAGTTCCTCTTAGATATCAAATTTTTCCCCAAGATTTACCTGAATCGTCTCTTAGAATAATAAAACACCGAGCCATTTGACTCGGTGTTTTGTTGCTGAGGGTGGTATCTACATCGGTTTTTTGCCAACTCCGAAATTCTCTTTTGGCATGAGTGTAATTTTACCAAAGCCCAGCTTCTTAAAGTGATTATCGCGATAGTTGCGAACCGCTTTAGTGTCTGAAACCGCTTCGATTTGCTGTTCCATTTTAAGAAACTCGGAAAGGTCGATGCCCTCTGCTTCAGCGACAGCCTCATGAATATTGCGATGCTGTTGGTAAGAAAACGTGAGTGTTTTCTCTTCATTTTTGTATTCGTAAATAATGGTACGAGCCATGATTTTTTACCTGCTGATAATTTAGCGCTAGATTCTGCCTTGAAGTGGGATAATTGTCACGCTTTCGCCTTCTTTAACCGTATCGATATGAGGTGCAATCTCAATTAAGCAGTTTGCTTCACTCATTGAGCGCAGGATTCCAGAACCTTGTTTCCCAGTAGTGCGAACCGTTAACTGCCTGATTCTTCACTGAATTCATAAAACCCTCGGCTAAACTCTGTTCTTCCTTGACGAGAGCGGAGTGGTTCAGATGCAATAGCAACGGCTTTGTGTGGCACAAACTGCTCGACACCTTGCATTTTCTTGATGGCAGGCTCAACAAAGTTAATAAACGAAACCATCACTGCAACAGGTTGCCTGGGAGTCCAAAAAATGGCGTGCCATTAATATCACCAAATGCGAGAGGGCGACCTGGTCGCATATTAATACGCCAAAAATCTACGTTACCGTGTTTCTCTAGAACTGTTCTTGATAAAGTCAGCATCACCGACAGAAACACCACCAGAGGTGATCACTAAATCTGCATCGCTGCTTGCTTTGGTAATGGCATTCTCCATAATGGATTCGTCATCTTCAAGGATACCCAGGTCCACAATCTCACAGCCTAACTTTTCCAGCATCGCCATAATGGTGAAGCGATTAGAATCGTAGATAGAGTGAGGTTGCAACGGTGTGCCCGGAGCTTGGACTTCATCGCCTGTCGAAAAAACGGCGACTTTTAAGCGGCGATTGACGGTGATGCTATCTAACCCTAAGGAGGCGATCATGCCCATTTCAGGAGCTTGCAACAAGGTGCCAGCATCAAACACGGGTTGGTTAATGGCAAGATCTTCTCCAGCTTGACGAACATTCTGCCCAGTCTTAATACTGGCGTCACCAAAGCTTACTAACTTGCCATCAAACATTCGCTTGTTCGCGCATGACGACCGTATCAGCGCCAGCTGGCATTGGAGCGCCGGTCATGATTTGTACGGACTCGCCAGAGCGAAGTTCTTGGTCATAACCAGAACCTGCCATTACACTTGCAACGACTTTAAATTGTTCTCGCC
>ASHK01000875.1 GCA_000695745.1 Vibrio madracius
AAACTCGTCCTTTGTCAGCTGGCACTATCGTTGGCTCTGGCACGGTATCGAATAAACAAGGGACGGAGTATGGCACCTCTATCGAAGAAGGTGGCGTCGGCTATTCATGCATTGCAGAGCGACGAATGATTGAGACCATAAGAGATGGTAAACCAAGCACATCGTTTATGCATTTTGGTGACACGATTAAGTTGGAAATGCTCGATAAAAACGGCCACTCCATCTTCGGTTCCATTGAACAGGTGGTGGAAGCATACAAGGATTAACCATGACTCAATTTGTTCTGTATGAGTATTGGCGCTCGTCCGCCTCTTATCGGGTACGAATTGCTTTAAACCTGAAGCAGTTACCTTACCTATCCATGCCTATTCATCTGCTTAAAGATGGCGGAGAGCAACATCACACCATGTATGCAGAGCTCAATGCCAACGAGTTAGTCCCGACGCTGATCGATAATGATTTTGATGGTGAAAGGCTGGTACTGAATCAGTCTCTCACCATCATAGATTACTTAGATGAGCGCTTTCCTCATCCGCGACTGACGCCCGTGTCAGGCCGCGAACGTTATCTCGTGACTGCATTGGCTCAAGACATCGCTATCGATTTGCATCCCATTAATAATCTACGTGTTATCCAAAAGCTCAGTCGAGACTTTGATTTGAGTGAGGCGGGTAAAACTGAATGGATGCAGCACTGGATTGAACTTGGATTTCATGCGCTAGAGAAAAAGCTCAGCGATGTGCACGGAAAGTATTGCGTCGGTGATAGCATCAGCTTAGTGGATGTTTGTCTAGTCCCTCAGGCCTACAACGCGGAACGGTTTGGTGTCGACATGAGCCCGTTTCCAACCATTACATCAATTTGTTCGACACTTCGTGAACATACTGCTTTTGTTGCCGCAGAGCCAGAAAGGCAACCTGATGCCAGTTAATGAATAAGACCAGCCTTAAGTGCTGGTCTCAGGCTTCTGATCTTTAAGGAGTATCGAAATATAGATACTCCAATACGCTTTATGAACCCACAGTAATTAATTGTGAGATAAGTATGAGAATAGCTTGTCGGTATAATGCACGAACCTTAACATGGTCAAACAGTTGGGGTACGTTGCTCTAGATGACTGAGTCTGAACGTATACCAAACGCAAAGTACTGGCACCTTCCACGCCTGCCCAGACAAAAGTCAAAACTCGGTTTTAATCCAACCTAACACCTTATTGCTATCATCAATAATCGTAAGGTAACGCCATTTATCTAATGTGATGCAAGGGTGAGACGTGGAGAAAACTACTATATCTCCAACCTCAAGCGTGCAATCCACTGGTACTTTCAAAAACATATGCTGATCCATAATCGCTGTCGTCGTCACACCTTGAATGTTGCTATCAACCGCTACTCCTTTGCGGAACGTTTTTTCAAGCTTTGGCAAGTCAGTATCAAATGCCACATCACGTTTGCCAATATTAATGATCACCTTCTGTTTCTCTGGTCGAGACTGAACATAGCCCCAAACTTCGATCGCAGATATAAGATCATGGCTAATATCAACCGCATTTAAATTAGAGTTTAAGACCCTTGTGCGTAATTTTTGATTCGCTCTGCTATATATACCCGTATCATGAGTCACATAGCACCCAGGACGGATGACCTTTTGGTACGCATTGGGCAGCAAATTGAACATTTTTACAACGAGATCATAGAATGCAGATCCAGCGCCGCTAATGATTGGCGTAGCTGTAGAAAACACTTTGAGTTCTAAACACTCGTGAGCGATATCAACCACATAACGCAGAAACAATTCAATGTCCTGGACTTCATTTTCGCTATGGATAGCTCCTTCATAAAACTCAATGCCTTGCAATGATAAATGAGAACACTGGTTAACAAATAGGATCAGTTCCTTTAGATCATCTCTTGATCTGACACCACATCGACCATCATTGACGCCAACTTCAACTAGAATTTCCATCGGTTGATTAGACGACGAAAGAAACTGATTCAGTGCCTCTGCATTTGCAATAGAGTCAACACAGATAAATAATCGACATTGATTATCTTTAAGCAGAGCCAATGCCAATTCAAAGTTAGACCGACCAATCAGTTGATTAGCTAAAATAATGTGTTTTGCTCCGCATTTGTTTTGCCACATAAGCCTGTTGAATCGTTGCTACTGTTACCCCCCAAGCCCCCGCTGAGATTTGTTTACTTACCATCCATGGCGCTAAGCTTGTTTTAATATGAGGACTAAGTAGCACATCATTTGCGTTAGCAAAAGTTTGCATCCAAGCGATATTGTTATTAATCGCCGACATTTTCAGCGTTGCGCAAGGTAAACTTACCTCTTCTTTATGCAAGCAATAGTCTAACTTGCTACTAAAAGAACTGGGTAACCCTTTAACTGTACCGCTACTACCAAGGGAAGCATTAATTTCAACAACATCACTAATTAAAAAATCATTACTATCATTCTTCAAAGTTCAACTCCTGTAAAACCACTCGAAATATAATTTACTAACATTTTACACTTAGTGTATTAGTTGTGTTTTATCTCACAGAATTAGTAATCAAGTAAATAGATAATTACTACCAATTAAGAAAAGTTGTTTTTTTACAATCCCAAAATTTATAAACCAATTCATTTTGCAACACAATAAACTCAGCCATCTGATAACTAATTTAAATGGCTATTACATGGATTTGCCACAGATATTTGTATTATAAATAGATATTTTCTCGTTAACATAGTGGTAAGTCTAATTTTAATGACGTACAAATAAGGTAAAAGGTATATTATATATGACAATTAAACGTTTTGGTGCTGAAGGAAAGTCCGGAACAGGGGGCCAGCACCTACCATTTTCAAATGCTGTTGAAGCCGGTGGATGGCTTTATATTTCTGGTCAAACTCCTATGATAGATGGTGAGGTTATTGAAGGAGGCATCATTGAACAATCTAAGTTAGCTATCGAAAACTGCTTAGATATAATGAACAGCGCCGGATACAGTAAGCAAGATATAGTACACATGAAAGTAGTATTAACTGATGCAAGATACTTTCAATCATTTAATAAAGTATTCAAAGAATACTTTTCAGAGCATCCACCAGCAAGAATATGTATGGTTGCCGACCTCGTGGTCGATGTAAAAGTCGAGGTGGATTTAACCTGTTTTAAAGAGAAAACCATCTAATATAAAAAGTAAAAGGCTCAATGTGAGCCTTTTACTTT
>ASHK01000876.1 GCA_000695745.1 Vibrio madracius
TTAACCGATTCACTCCCTATTCCCTGCGAACCCTGAGGGGGCGAGTCCATATAGCCCGTCTTCCCGTCGTTGGCTGAACATACTCTACATTGATGTCAGCTCGGTAGCTGAATTTGCATTAAGTGCCGAAGCGCAGCAAATGGTTGGTAGTTCAGATTTCCAAGCTCGCCTGCAAAAAGCTCGTGACTCTCAACTGGGTAAATTATACCGAAGTCGCTGACCTGAAAATGAGTGTTTTGCCGCTGCTGTTTGAAGAGTTTAAATCTCGTCATTTAGATAAGCAGTCTGAACGCGCAAGATTGTTCTTGGATTTCGTGGAAGAGGGAGGAGAGAGTCTTCTACATCAAGCCGCTTTTGACGCGATTCATGCTGATCTACACGCTGAAGATTCAAGCGTATGGGGTTGGCCTGTATTCCCAGAAAAGTATCGCCGTTTTGAGAACAGTGCGACTCAGAAATTTATTGCTGATAACCGCGATAAAGTTCAGCTTTACATGTACTTACAATGGATTGCTGATGTTCAAATTAATGAAGCACAAGCTCTTGCTGAAGAAAAAGGTATGGCTGTTGGTCTATATCGAGACCTAGCGGTTGGTGTTGCAGACTCTGGCTCAGAAACTTGGGCAGATAATGGCAATTTGGTGATGGACGCTAGCATTGGTGCTCCACCAGATATTCTTGGTCCACTAGGTCAAAACTGGGGCCTACCACCACTGAACCCTCAGGTTCTTCAAGCGACGTCTTACGATGCTTACATCAAGTTACTGCGCGCTAATATGAAACATTGTGGTTCATTGCGTATTGACCACGTCTTAGGTCTGTTGCGTCTTTGGTGGATTCCAAAAGGTGAAAACGCGACGAAAGGGGCTTACATCTACTACCCAGTAGAAGACATGCTAGCCATTCTTGCGCTTGAGTCACATCGTCATCAATGCAGTGTGATTGGTGAAGATTTAGGGACAGTGCCAGATGAGATCGTAGAAATTCTTCGCGATGCAGGCGTTCACTCGTACAAGGTATTCTTCTTCGAAACCGCAGAAGATGGCGGCTTTATTTCCCCTGCGCACTACGCTGATCAGTCAATGTCAGCACTATGTACGCATGATATGCCTACCTTACGTGGTTTCTGGCACTGCGACGATCTTAAAATGGGCAGCGAGATCGGTCTCTACCCTGATAAAGAGCAGCTTGCGGGTCTGTTTGATGACCGATTGGAATGCAAACAAGGTATTCTTGATAGCGTCGCATGGCATGGTTACTTGCCAGAAGGTGTTGGCCAAGATGCCAGCCTAGTGCCTATGGATGCTTATTTGAGCGAAGCACTTCAACTGCATGTCGCTGCGGGTGCATCAACGCTACTGAGTGTCCAGCTTGAAGATTGGTTAGAGATGGATAAGCCTGTTAACATTCCAGGAACTGTGAATGAATACCCTAACTGGCGT
>ASHK01000877.1 GCA_000695745.1 Vibrio madracius
AAAAAGTAGAAAATCAACTGTGGCAAATTGCTGAGCAACATACTCCGGCAGAAGAGACAGATAAGTACAATCAAGCCATGATGGATATGGGGGCGATGGTTTGTACTAGAAGTCGACCTAAATGCACATTGTGTCCGGTAGAAAGTTTTTGTGTTGCTAACAAACAGGGCAATCCACTTGATTATCCTGGGAAGAAACCGAAGAAAACCAAACCGGAAAAAGAGACGTGGTTTGTCATCTTAAAATACCAAGATGAGCTCTGGTTGGCACAAAGGCCACAAACGGGGATTTGGGGTGGTTTGTTTTGCTTTCCGGAGAGCCCCAGTGCGGATATTGATGAGGTGTTGGAGCAATATGGTATCCAGCAACAAAATATCCAGTCCAGAGAGGTTGAAATCGCGTTTCGACATACATTCAGCCACTATCATCTCGATATAACACCAATCGTCGTGACACTTAACCAGCTTCCAACAATGGTGATGGAAGAGTCGAAAGGTCTTTGGTATAACATAACTAATCCAGAAAAGGTTGGATTAGCGGCGCCAGTTAAGTCGCTAATTGAAACCCTACAACGACATTAATTTGAGGATAACAATATGAGCCGTATGGTTTTTTGTGCTCACCTACAGAAAGATGCTGAAGGTCTCGACTTCCAATTGTACCCAGGTGAACTGGGGAAACGTATCTTCGATAACATCTCGAAAGAGGCGTGGGCGATGTGGCAGTCTAAGCAGACCATGCTGATTAATGAGAAGAAGCTCAACATGATGGATCCTGAGCATCGTAAGTTGATTGAAACTGAGATGGTGAACTTCTTATTCGAAGGCAAGGATGTCGTCATCGATGGTTATACGCCGCCGTCAGAATAATCTACAAGGAATAAATTAAGCACCACCTTTTGGGTGGTGTTTTTAATGTTGTCTATGAAGCAGTTAATCTACTTTTTGTTTCCCCTGTTGCTGGTGGGCTGTAGTCGTGAATTTATCGAGAAGATTTATGATGTTAACTATGAACCAACCAATCGCTTTGCCAAAAACTTAGCAGAGCTGCCAGGCCAGTATGTCAAAGACACAAAAGCGTTAGACGCTTTGATCAATAGTTTTAGCGGTAATATTCAAAAGCGCTGGGGGAGCAATGAAGTTAAAGTTGCGGGCAAAAGTAACTACGTAAAATACATCGATAACTATCTAAGTCGTGCTGAAGTTAACTTCAGCAAGGGTCTCATCACGATTGAAACGGTCTCACCTACGGAGCCGGAGAAACACCTTAGAGCTGCGATCATTACCACCTTGTTGACTCCAGATGACCCCTCAAGTGTCGACTTATTTTCGTCCAAAGCGATTACGTTAGAAGGGCAGCCATTCCTATACAACCAAGTGGTCGATCAAGATAAGAAACCTATTCAATGGTCTTGGCGTGCCAACCGTTTTGCTGACTACTTGATTGCAAACAAACTGAAGACTAAGAACGTCGATTTCAAAAAAGCCTATTACGTCGAAATTCCGATGGTGGCGGATCACTTTAAACAGCGAAGTTACCAATATGCGGACATCGTTCGTAGAGCATCACAGCGATATGGTATTCCAGAAGATTTGATTTACGCGATCATCAAAACAGAGAGCAGTTTTAACCCTTATGCAGTGAGTGGGCTAACGCATATGGGTTGATGCAGGTCGTACCCAAAACGGCAGGTCGGGATGTATTTCATCTGGTAAAAAACAAGCCTGGTGAGCCTACGCCAGAGTATTTATTCAATCCGGAGCAAAATATAGATACCGGAACAGCGTATTTCTACATTTTGAAAAACCGCTACTTGAAAGATGTGAGGCATCCATTATCGTTGGAGTACAGCATGATTTCAGCCTATAACGGTGGAACCGGAGGCGTGTTGCGAACGTTCCACAGTGATAGAAAACGTGCGATGAACGATCTGAATTCTTTGCAGCCGAATCAAGTTTATTGGGCGTTGACGAAAAAACACCCTAATGCAGAGGCTCGACGTTATTTGGAGAAAGTAACTAAATTCAAAAAAGATTTTAATGCGGGAAGGGGCTAAATGGCGCCAATCTGCATAAAACGAATACGATTCGATGAAAAATGCAGCGCTTGAACGCTTTTTTGAAGTTTTTTCAAAAAGCGTTGACGGGAGAGTGGAAAATCCGTTTAATAGCGCTCCGTTAGCCCGGATAGCTCAGTCGGTAGAGCAGAGGATTGAAAATCCTCGTGTCGGTGGTTCGATTCCGCCTCCGGGCACCACAAATTGAAATTGTTGGTGCTGAGAAAATTAGCACGAGCAACGCAAAATAAAGTGTCGCCGACTTAGCTCAGTAGGTAGAGCAACTGACTTGTAATCAGTAGGTCACCAGTTCGATTCCGGTAGTCGGCACCATTTAT
>ASHK01000878.1 GCA_000695745.1 Vibrio madracius
AGCGTCTCTTTTCTTGAGCGATCGCCTTTATACATTGCACCGATTTGAGGCACAGTGACGTGGGACTCATCAATAATCAATAAGCCGTCTGCAGGAAGATAATCAAACAATGTCGGAGGCGGCTCTCCTTCACTTCTGCCACTGAGATAACGTGAATAGTTTTCAATGCCAGAACAGAAACCGAGCTCATTCATCATTTCGATATCAAATTGAGTGCGTTGCGAAATACGCTGTTCTTCAAGTAATTTATTGTTATCTTTGAGATAAGTTTGGCGTGCCACTAACTCCACTTTGATATTTTCAATCGCATCTAAGATACGTTCTCTTGGCGTTACATAGTGCGTTTTAGGGTAGATTGTATAGCGAGCGATATCTCGTTCTGTAATCACGCCGGTTAGTGGATCAAAAAGGCTGATGCAGTCGATTTCATCATCAAACATTTCCAACCGAACTGCTTCTTGATCGGATTCTGCTGGGAAAATGTCAATGACCTCTCCTCGAACGCGAAATTGACCACGTTCAAAAGCAACATCATTGCGAGAATATTGTAGTTCAGCTAAGCGCAGTAAGATATCTCGTTGGTCGATAACCGCACCTCGAGTGACGTGCAACATCATTTTTAGATAAGAATCAGGGTCACCCAAACCATAAATGGCAGATACCGAAGCGACTATAATGGCGTCTTTTCTCTCTAGTAATGCTTTGGTCGCGGATAAGCGCATTTGTTCAATATGTGCATTGACTGACGCGTCTTTCTCAATAAAAGTGTCAGTGGTAGGAACATATGCTTCTGGTTGGTAGTAGTCATAATAAGAGACAAAGTACTCGACCGCGTTATTTGGGAAAAAACCTTTCATTTCCCCATAAAGTTGTGCCGCGAGAGTTTTGTTTGGGGCGAGCAGAATCGCCGGTCGCTGAGATTGCGCAATCACATTCGCAAGCGTAAACGTCTTACCTGACCCCGTCACACCCAACAATGTTTGATGTGCTAGACCAGAGTCCAGCCCATCGACCAGTTGCGCGATGGCCGTAGGTTGGTCTCCCGATGGTTGATAATCCGAAACCAATTCGAAGTGTTTTGCCATATTGCGACTCCCTTATTAACGAACCTCATATTTCAACTCTAGCGGAGGTAATTTGCAACCGAAAGCTCGCTATCAGGCAAACTTTTTGATATAGTATTCGCCCTGCTCGGCATCATCGTCACAAAATTTTCGTTAATTAATCCACTACTTTTCCCCAATCCTACGGCAAAAACACGTTATTCACACCAATCTAAATTCTGACATTAAATTTACACTTACATTTTATATGTTATTAATCATGACGTTAGAATATCAAATCAAAACTTATTCACACCCATGATAACGGTTATTGTAATGGCGTTGTATTTGATACCGTGTAATTAACATATTTATCCACAAATTTGGTGGATAAGTAAAAAGACCTCATATCCAGCAAGGCATGCAGAAAAGTAAAGTTATTTCTTCGCTTTTTTTTTCTGCTTTTTTTAGAGAAAATCATTGACTCTGTTAGATGGGATAGCTAACATTCGCAGCGCTTAAAGCAATTCCCCCCTTAGTTCAGTTGGTAGAACGGCGGACTGTTAATCCGTATGTCGCAGGTTCGAGTCCCGCAGGGGGAGCCAAATTCCAAAAAAGCCGTGTCGAAAGACGCGGCTTTTTACATTTCAATGCGACAAAACTCGTACCGAGTTTTATGTCACAGAGCTCGCCGCCCGCGTCCGAGTCCCGCAGGGGGAGCCAAATTCCAAAAAAGCCGTGTCGAAAGACGCGGCTT
>ASHK01000879.1 GCA_000695745.1 Vibrio madracius
TTTCTAGAAACCGGTCACCCGCGTTCGTTGGAACTTTACTTTACCGCAGGTCAAGGTAATGGCGTTGATAAAGCGACCAATCACCTTGCTCACCCCGGTATGGTCAGCATGGCGTACGGCGGCCACTGGGGATTGATCCCTCGACTGCAAAAACTGGCCAACGCAAATGAAAATTCAAGGTTATAACTTCCCGCAAGGTGTCATTGCTCAACTGCTACGTGACTCTGCTGCCGGCAAGCCTGGTACATTGTCACATGTCGGGTTGGGAACGTTTGTCGACCCTAGATTTGGTGGCGGCAAGATCAACGCCTTGACCGTTGATGACCGAGTATCGCTTATGGAAGTAGATGGAGAAGAATACCTATTTTATAAGCGCATTAATCCTAACGTGGCGCTGCTACGCGGAACGACTGCTGATGAAAATGGCAATATCACCATGGAAGACGAGTGTTTATTCCTAGAGAACCTTGCCGCGGCACAACTAGTGACGAATATGGGCGGTAAGGTCATCGTTCAGGTGAAACGCATGGTGAAAAATGGCGAGCTTGACCCCCAACAAGTTCGCATTCCTGGCATTTTCGTAGATGCAGTAGTCCTTGCTGATGAGGACGAACATATGCAGACGTTCGCAGAGTCCCTTAACCTTGCGTACTGTGGTCGAGGTGAAGCGGGTAAGAAAGTGACTCAGCAGCGCTCGTTGGATGCTAAAAAAATCATCGCTCGCCGAGCGGCAATGGAGCTAAAGCGAGGCGCAATACTCAACTATGGTATTGGTGTTCCAGAAGTGATAGCCACGGTCACTGATGAAGAGGGAATTACTGATCAAGTGATCGCGACGGTGGAACCGGGTGCGATTGGCGGTACACCCGCTGGTGGTTTGAGTTTTGGAGCATCAGCGTTCCCTGACGCGGTGATTACTCAAGATCAAATGTTTGATTTTTATGATGGTGGTGGCATCGATCAAGCATTCCTTGGCTTAGCTGAATGTGACGTTAAGGGTAATCTCAATGTATCTAAGTTTGGCACTAAGATAGCGGGTTGTGGTGGCTTCATCAATATTACCCAAAATGCGAAACAAGTCTTTTTCTGCGGGACATTCACGGCAGGAAAGCTAGAAATAGAAACCGGAGATGGTCAATTGTCCATTATCAATGATGGGCATATTCATAAGTTTATTAATGAAGTACAACAAATCACGTTTTCTGCCGATGTCGCTAGGAAAAATGCTAAACCAGTACTTTATATTACAGAGCGTGCTGTATTTAAACTCGGCACGGATACTTTGGAATTAATTGAAATCGCACCAGGTGTTGATCTTCAAAAAGACATTCTCGATAAAATGACATTTGCTCCTGTTATTAGCCACGAGTTAAAACTTATGGATGCAAGAATATTTAATGATGCGCCAATGGGCTTGTCACTTCCTTTAGAACAGACGGTTAATTCAAACCAAGACGTTGCAGCGTAAATATATCTCCTCTCGTCATGAGAGGAGATGGTTTTGCAATGTCACTACAAAAGCCATTGCAAAACTATTTATTTGAGAGCAATAACAATGAGCTATTCAATCGACGAACTCGTGCTAGGACAAAAAGCATGTTTCGAAAAAACCATCAGTGAATCTGATATTCAAATGTTCTGTGGTATTAGTGGCGACGTTAATCCCGTACACGTGAGTCAGCTTGCTGGTGAAAAAAGTATATTTGGTAACCGTGTTGCTCACGGAATTATGGTGTCGGGTTTGACGTCTGCGGTTCTTGGCATGCAGTTGCCTGGTCCGGGGACTGTGTATTTAGGTCAAGAATTGAAATTTACCGCACCGGTATTTATTGGCGACACCATTCGCGCAGAAGTTGAAGTTATCGAGATTAAGAAAGAGAAAAACATCGTCAAATTAGCGACTCGAAGCGTCAATCAGAACAACAAAATCGTTATTCAGGGCATTGCAACTGTGATGCCTCCAAAGCATTAAGAAATAAAGGAAACATCATGATTATTGAACCTATTGTAAACGGTGTCGTGGCACGTTCAGCTCATCCGATTGGTTGCCAACAAGCGGTGCTAAATCAAATAGAGACCGTTGAACACAGCAGTCAAATTACGAACGGTCCGAAGAAAGTATTGGTGCTTGGTGCTTCCTCTGGATTTGGCCTTGCTTCTCGTATCTCATTGGCTTTTGGTGGCGCGCAGGCGATACCATCGGTGTCTCGTTTGAACGTGGTCCAAGCGATAAAGGAGTGGGTACTGCGGGTTGGTACAACAATATTTATTTCCGCCAAGAAGCTGAAAAGCGTGGCTTGATTGCTAAGAACTTTGTTGGTGATGCCTTCTCTTCAGAAATGCGACAACAAGTCATTGATTACATTAAAAGTGAGTTTGGTGGCAAAGTTGATCTAGTTGTTTATAGCTTGGCCACTGGCGTAAGACCAGATCCTGAATCTGGACATTTGTGGCGCTCTGCGATTAAAACGGTGGGTGAGCCAGTTTCTGGTCCGACAATCAACATTGAACATGACAAACTGGAATCTATGGAAGTCGGGACAGCCAGTGCGGAAGAAATGGAAGCCACCATTAAGGTGATGGGCGGTGAGGATTGGCAAAGCTGGATGGAGATCTTGTCTGATGCGGATGTATTAGCCCACGGCTGCAAAACCGTTGCTTACTCTTATGTTGGCCCCGAGGTGACGTACCCAATTTACCATCATGGAACGTTAGGTAGAGCGAAGCAGCACTTGCACCATACAGCGGACGAGCTGAACCAAAAACTTGCGACGCTTGGTGGTGAGGCCTATGTGTCAGTGTGTAAAGCTCTAGTCACGAAAGCGAGTGTATTTATCCCTGCTTTTTCGCCATACATCTTGTCGCTATTTAAGGTGATGAAACAAAAAG
>ASHK01000880.1 GCA_000695745.1 Vibrio madracius
CATCATGTAGCCAATCTAGACCATTGTTTTTGTCTGCGATATAGCCATCTAAACTGGTTCCGATATATACAATATTTGCCATTGTAGAGACTCCGATATTTGCTATTAAAGGCTGCTTTGTTATAATTCTACAGTGTAGAAATTAACATTAGTCTAGCTAGGATCGTTTATGACTGTCAAGGCCAAAAAAAGGGGGCGTCCAACTAAAGGTGATGTCACGCTGAGCAAAGAAGTAATAGTGGAAAACGCAAAGCACTTGATGCAAATGGATGGAAAGATCCCAAGTATCAGAAGGCTAGCGACTGAGCTGAATATAGATGCAATGGCTATCTACTATTACTTCAAAAACAAGGATGAGTTGCTAGAAGCTGTAGCAGTATCTTTGGTTGAGGGGATATATCTGCCGGAGGAAGGACGAGAATGGCAACAGGAGTTACAGCAACTGGGTTGGAGTTACCTTGAACTATTGGGACAATATCCGGGTTTATTAGAAACACTGTTCAAGATGAAAACAGCCGGACCCGCTAATGTATTTATCAGTCGGTTCAATCAAGTTATTGAGGAACTTGATCTATCTACGACAGAGAAACAAAACGCAGTGAGTCTGCTTGCGGATTATTTGCACGGGTTCGCATTCTCGATGCAGTTTTCCGAGATTGACCAGCAAGCGAAATACGACATTTATCAGGGGTCAATTACACTGTACTTAAAAGCTGTGACACCTTCACTTTCCTCCTAGCAGTCAGCGGAGTAAGGTAGTCAGTATCGAGTTTCACAAGGATAAGAGACATGTACGACTTTATTGTGGTTGGTGGTGGCATTGTAGGTGTATCGACCGCATGGCAGCTTAAGCAGCGTTATCCCGACAGTTCTGTTTTGGTTGTGGAAAAAGAAGCGCATGTGGCGCAGCATCAAACCGGACACAATAGCGGTGTTGTGCATGCAGGTGTTTACTATCAACCCGGCAGTTTAAAAGCGGATTTCTGTAAGCGTGGTCTTAAAGCGACAATAGCATTCTGTCATCAACACCAAATACCCGTAGAAAACTGTGGCAAGCTACTTGTTGCGACCTCTGAGCTAGAAATGCAACGGATGCAGAGTTTGTATCAACGCTGCTTGCAAAATGGTATCGAGGTCGAGCTTATCGATCAAAAGCAGTTAGCAGCGTTAGAGCCAATATATCGGGATTGGGGGCTATTCGAGTGACCGAAACTAGCATTGTTGATTATCGAAAGGTGACCGAAGTGATGGCAGAGCAATTTTCGCTATTGGGTGGTGTAGTGCAGCTATCAACGTCTGTAAAAGCGATGCAGGAGTATGACGACCATGTGACGTTAACCTGCTTGCAAAACGGCGTTTTGAACACTCTTAAATGTCGACAACTAGTGGTTTGCGCAGGCTTAATGGCGGATCGAATGGCCACTATGATAGGCATAAAAACCGACTTTCAAATCATTCCTTATCGCGGTGAATACTATCGGCTTGCTGATAAGCATCGTGATGTTGTTAACCACCTTATCTATCCTATTCCCGATCCCGAGCTACCTTTTTTAGGTGTTCACTTAACAAAAATGATCGATGGCTCTATTACTGTTGGCCCTAATGCAGTGCAAGGTTGGAAACGAGAAGGTTACGGCACATTTAACGCGAGTTGGCGTGACTGTTGGCAAATGCTGACATTTTCAGGTTACTGGAAAGTTACGTTACAGCATTTAACTACTGGGTTATTTGAGTTCAAAAATTCCATTTGGAAGCCTGGATATTTAGGATTAGTGCACAAGTACTGCCCGTCGATTACTTTGGATGATCTTAAACCGTATCCAGCCGGAATTCGTGCGCAGGCCGTCAAAGCAGATGGGTCGTTAGTGCACGACTTTTTATTTGCTCAAACTCCTAGAAGCTTGCATGTTTGTAACGCACCCTCTCCAGCAGCGACTTCAGCCATACCGATTGGCGAGTATATTTGTGACAAGGTAGCGCAGCAACTTGTTGATTTTAAGCTGTAAAGCTTTAGTCATGAATGGTCTGCATACTTAGCGATACCTTTCTCAATTCGAATAAGTGAACGTGTTATGACCGTAGAAATCCGTATTGCCCGCTCTGATGATCTGACTTCAATATTGCCCTTGTTTTGGGATGATAAGCCCGAATTAAAACAAGTTTGCGATGGCAAATTACTGACGATATGTATCGGATATTTGACCATTTTGCGACAGCTAAGGATCATTTCCTATATGTCGCCACTATTGATGACAACGTCGTTGGGACGTTGCAACTGAGTTTTATTCCCCAATTTACCTACAACGGCGAAATACGAGCTAATATTGAAGGCGTGTTTGTCGCAAATCATGCTCAAGGAAAAGGTGTAGGGGCTACTTTGGTTGAGTTTGCTATTGAGCAATCTAGATATCAAGGGTGCAAGACAGTCCAACTTGTTAGTAATCAAGTTCGTGAACGTGCCATCAGTTTTATGAGCGTCTTGGTTTCGAGAAAAGTCACTACGGATTCAAATATTACATGGAATAGGTCAATGATCAGAGAGTTTAGCGAAGCAGATTTAGACAGTGTGTTAAAGATTTGGCTTAGTGCATCAGTAGAAGCCCATGATTTTGTTGAGCCGCTATTTTGGCACCAGCGTTTAAATGATATGCGTGATAAATACCTTACGAACTCAAAGACTTTCGTATTCGAGCGAGCTGGACGGGTGCTGGGTTTCTACTCTTTGAAGAAGACTAACTTAGCGGCTCTATTCGTTGACCCGCAAGCACAAGGAGATGGCATTGGGATGCGTTTATTGACCGATGCCAAACAGAAAAGTCAGGCGTTGTCCCTTTCCGTATATAAACATAACTGTCGGACCATCGGTTTTTACCATCGTTGTGGCTTTAGCATTGTTGATGAAAGCTTAGACCCACACACAGGTCACATTCAATTGACAATGTCGAGCTAACTCTCTGGTTCGTCGAATATCAACGAGTTAAACTGTTTTTCCCCAACGTTATGGACGGTGAAATAAGCGATGTTTGACTTTGATGAGATAGTAGAGCGTAGAGGCACCCACTCGGCAAAATGGGATGAGATGGAAAGCAGTTTTGGTGTTTCTCCTGACACGGGCTTACCTA
>ASHK01000881.1 GCA_000695745.1 Vibrio madracius
CGTTTTTTAACCCCAGATTACCAAGCATAGATATGTCGCAGCAAAGCCTACGCTGTCACTGTCTTCACTGTGTAAGCCAAGGGATTGATTTGCGTGACACAGCGCTTAAGTCCATGTAGCAGATGATTTTGGGAGCGCTGTGGTTTTATGTACTCGATGTGGTCACTATGATTAATGATAAAACCCACACGGTCGTTGTCTTTTATGATTCGCCAAGCAGCCAGTGCGCCAACTTCAGCTGCAACGACCGATTTCATCGTATCGACTGACGAGAAATACATCCCGCTTCGCTGGTCAATACACAGAATAAAGTTACGATCTTTCTCTTCGGTATAGGTTCTGACATGCGGTTTACCAGTACGCATCGTGACCTTCCAATCGAGATTTCGAATGTCATCACCAAGCTGATAATGTCGCAATTCTTCGAAGTTAAGACCACGACCGCGAAACGGAGAACTGTGTCTGCCAGACATTGCCGACTGGCCATCAAGTGTGGCAATAGTGAGAAAGCTTGAACTTGCGATTGCAGTTTCACCAATCGGGTGTATGGAGTATAAATGCGAGTATCGAGTGACGCCTCGGTATTGTGAGCCATATTATCTACCTCTGCGGTTAGCCGATAGCCACAACATCCAATAGACGGTCGACGACATCCTTCTGAGTGATTTGCTCTGCGAGCGCGTTGTATGACAGCGCTACCCGATGACCCAGAACCATATGAGCCACGGCACGCACATCATCTGGCTCTACATGAGAGCGGCCTTGTAACCACGCATAGGCTCGACTGCATTTATCCAGAGCGATAGACGCACGAGGCGAAGCGCCCACTAAAATCCAATCTTGTAACGAGGAATCTGGGTAACGGTGTGGCTGCCTCGTAGCCATCACTAATCCCACAATGTAGTTTTCAACGATGTCAGATACTTCTATCTTTGCCATTTCTTCACGAGCAACAAACACCGACTCGGGTGAGATGGAAGATTCAGAGCTATTGCTCTTTGTTGTACTCGAACGCGCTCCCAGTTCTTCATTACGAACTAGGCGAATGATGTCTTTCTCGGCTTCGTCTTCTGGATAATCCACCGTCACTTTCATGATAAAGCGATCCATTTGCGCTTCTGGTAATGGATAAGTCCCTTCTTGCTCGATAGGGTTTTGTGTCGCTAGCACCATAAATAGCTCCGGGAGAGAGTGACTTTCGCCACCCACGGTGACCGTGCCTTCTGCCATTGCTTCCAACAAGGCGGCTTGAACCTTAGCAGGAGCTCGATTGATCTCATCCGCCAACACAATGCTGTTGAAGATAGGTCCGGATTGGAAATGTAGCTGAGGTTTTCCATCCACATCTTGATAGATTTCAGTGCCTGTCACGTCGGAAGGCAACAAATCAGGAGTAAACTGAATACGACCAAAACTTGTGTGTAGACGATCCGCTAACGCTTTGATAGAG